>JBGQHA010000316.1:0-3499 GCA_041497735.1 Dehalococcoidia bacterium
GCGGCAGCTGGTAGCCAGCCGAAAGAAGTATTTGGAACGCATGACGGCGGTCAGACCTGGACTCACCTTGCTGGAACCCTGCTTTGGCCGCCAACCACGCCTACCACCGGTACACTCAGCATCGGCGGCTATGTAGGCCCGATGGTGTTTACGAGCAGCACTGATGGCTGGATGGTTCTCGCCCGACTTGGTCTACTGCACTCTGTGGATGGAGGGATCAGTTGGGTACCGGAGTACGTGAATGGTGACGGTTTGGATGATGTACAATTTGCCAATCCCCAGCGAGGATGGGTTGTCAGCTTCGGGTTGATCCTCGCCACCGACAACAGCGGGTCGAGCTGGCGGCTTGTTCCGGTTCCCACCGTCCAAAATCCATAATCAGTTCCTTAGCACCCTTGTTCGAAAGTCGAATCTGTGATAGAGTACACGTTCGCGAGCGCAGGCGAGCTCGTGGCGACCTGAAGGTCGCCCCTACGACGACGTCGCGACAGCCAGCAGCACCCGGAGGTGCCAGACCGTGCCGCAGAACGCCATCATCGTTAAGGGCGCGCGCGAGCATAACCTCAAGGACGTCGACATCGAGATCCCGCGCGACAAGCTCGTCGTGATCACCGGCGTGTCGGGCTCGGGGAAGAGCTCGCTCGCGTTCGACACGATCTACGCGGAGGGGCAGCGCCGCTACGTCGAGTCGCTCTCCGCGTATGCGCGCCAGTTCCTCGGCCAGATGGAGAAGCCCGACGTCGACTACATCGAGGGGCTGTCCCCCGCGATCTCGATCGACCAGAAGGGCGCCAGCCGCAACCCGCGCTCCACCGTCGGCACGCAGACCGAAATCTACGATTACCTCCGGCTGCTCTTCGCGCGCGCGGGCACGCCGCACTGCCCGAACTGCGGCCGCGTCATCGAGCGGCAGACGGTGCAGCAGATCGTCGACGCGATCCTGGCGCTGCCGCCGGGCAAGCGGCTGCTCATCCTCTCGCCGATCATCCAGGACCGCAAGGGCGAGCACACGCACGTCTTCGAGGACGCGCGCAAGGCCGGCTTCGTGCGCGTGCGCGTGGACGGCCGCGTGTGGGACCTCGATGAGGAGATCAAGCTCGACAAGAACAAGCGCCACACGATCGATATCGTCATCGACCGGCTGATCACGGAAGAGGCCGCCGGCGAGGGCTCCGCGGCGAGCGCGAACCGGCTGTCGGACTCCGTCGAGCAGGGGCTCAAGCTCGGCGGCGGCGTCGTGCGCGTCGCGATCGAAGGTGAAGACGAGCGGATGTACTCGGAGCACTTCGCCTGTGTCGTGTGCGGCATCAGCATCGGCGAGCTGGCGCCGCGCAACTTCAGCTTCAACAGCCCGCACGGCGCCTGCCCGGACTGTACCGGCCTCGGCGTGAAGATGGAGCTCGATCCGGGGCTGGTCATCCCGAACAAGGGCCTCACGCTGAACGAAGGCGCGATCCACCCCTGGGCGCGCGCGAGCACGACGAGCACGTGGCGACAGCGCACGCTGGAGGCGCTCGCGAAGAAGCACAAGTTCTCGCTCGATGTGCCGGTGCGCGAGCTTGCGAAGAAGCACCTCGATCTGATCCTCTACGGCGACTCGTCGCCGGTGACGCTGACGTTCACGAGCGCCGGCGGCCATACGAACAAGTGGGACCACACCTTCGAGGGCGTGATCCCCAACCTCGACCGCCGCTACAAGGAGACCGACTCCGACTACATCCGCGACGAGGTCGAGCGCTACATGGCGGCGAACCCGTGTCCGACGTGCAAGGGCGCGCGGCTCAAGCCGGAGTCGCTCGCCGTCACGGTCGACGGCGTGAACATTATCGATGTCACGCGCCTGAGCATCGTCGAGTCCGAGCAGTGGGCGAAGCGGCTGTCGGCGCCGAAGACGCCGCTGACCGAGCGCGAGCGCATGATCGCGAAGCAGATCCTGAAGGAGATCGGCGCGCGGCTCGACTTCATGGTGGAGGTCGGTCTCGACTACCTCTCGCTCGACCGCGCGACGGGCACGCTCTCGGGCGGCGAGGCGCAGCGCATCCGGCTCGCGACACAGATCGGCTCCGGGCTGATGGGCGTGCTGTATGTCTGTGACGAGCCAACGATCGGGCTGCACCCGGCGGACGACGACCGGCTCATCCGGACGCTCAAGCGCCTGCGCGACCTGGGCAACAGCGTGATCATCGTCGAGCACGACGAAGCGATGATGCGCGCGGCCGACTGGATCGTCGACATGGGCCCCGGCGCGGGTGAGCACGGCGGGCACGTCGTCGAGGCCGGCCCGCTGTCGCAAATCCTCAACTCGCGCGCATCGATCACGGGCGCGTACCTCAGCGGCCGCCGGCAGATCCCGCTGCCGGACGAGCGTCGGGCGGGCAACGGCCTGTTCATGGTGATCCGCGGCGCGCGCGAGAACAACTTGAAGAACGTCGACGTGAAGGTCCCGCTTGGCAAGTTCGTCGGCGTGACCGGCGTGTCGGGCTCTGGCAAGAGCTCGCTCGTGACGGAGATCCTTTATAAGAAGACCGCGCAGCTCCTGTACGGCTCGCGCGACCGGCCGGGCGAGTGCGACGGCATCGACGGCCTGGAGTTCGTCGATAAGGTGATCGACATCGATCAGTCGCCGATCGGCCGGACGCCGCGCTCGAACCCGGCGACGTACACCGGCGTATTCACCCCCGTGCGCGAGCTGTTCGCGTCGGTGCCGGAGGCGCGGCTGCGCGGCTACGCGCCGGGGCGCTTCTCGTTCAACGTAAAGGGCGGCCGCTGCGAGGCCTGCCAGGGCGACGGCTACATCGAGATCGAGATGCACTTCCTGCCCGACGTGACCGTGCCCTGCGAGGTGTGCAAGGGCAAGCGCTACAACCGCGAGGCGCTGGAGATCACGTTCCGCGGCAAGAACATCGCGGACGTGCTGGACATGACCGTCGACGAGGCGCTGGAGTACTTCTCGGCGTTCCCGCGCGTGCGCACGAAGCTGCAGACGCTGAAGGACGTCGGGCTGGGCTACATCCGGCTCGGGCAGCCAGCGACGACGCTCTCCGGCGGCGAGGCGCAGCGCATCAAGCTCTCGTCGGAGCTCTCGCGTCGCTCGACCGGCCGCACGCTGTATATCCTCGACGAGCCGACAACCGGCCTCTCGTTCGAGGACACGGCGGCGCTGCTGCGCGTGCTCCAGCGGCTGGTCGATGGCGGGAACACCGTCGTCGTCATCGAGCACCACATGGACGTCGTCAAGAGCTGCGACCACCTGATCGATCTCGGGCCGGCCGGCGGCGACCGCGGTGGGCACATCGTCGCGCAGGGCACGCCGGAGGAGGTCGCGAAGACGAAGGAAAGCGCGACGGGTCTCTATCTGCGACAGGCGCTCCTCGGCCGCGGCACGAACGGTAAGCGCAACGGTCGCACTGCGTCGGCTTCGGCATCGAACGTGAAGCCCGCGCCCGCGAAACGGAGATCTGCCACCTCCGCGAGGAGATGATGTAGGGGCGGTTCGTGA
>JBGQHA010000317.1:0-3484 GCA_041497735.1 Dehalococcoidia bacterium
CCAGCAGGTCGACGACTGGCCGTCCCGCGATCAGGATCAGCCCGCCGTCCGCGATGGCGCGCCAGCCGTCCCATCCCGCCGACGTCAGCAGATAGAACGACCAGTAGTGGCGCAGCGCCTCGCCCGCGCCCATGCCGGGCGTCCAGGAGATCGATTCGCCCTGGGCCATGTACGGCCAGAACCACAAGTTCAGGATCGCGCCCAGCAGGAACCCCCACAGCGCGCCGAACGCCGCGAGCGCGCCGAGCTCCATCCGCGCGTGGCTTCGCAGCGGACGTTGCAGCACGCGCCCGAGCCAGCCCGCCGTCATCCCCATCCAGCCGCACGCGAACATCTGGAACGGCAGCCACGGCCCGAACCCGCCGATCGCGAACGCCGAGACGAACAGCGCACCCGCGCCGATCAGGAAGCCCTGCCGCGCGCCGAACACGTACCCGCCGATGATGACCAGGAAGTCGAACGCGCTTGCGCCCGCCGGCAGCGTCGGGATGCGCAGCAGCGCCGCCGCCACCATCACCACCGCCAGCATCGACACCGTCTTCGCATTCATCCCCTGCCGCGACAGCTCCAGCACGAAAAGCAGCAGCGCCAGCGAGAGCAGCAGCGCGAAGATCAGCGGCGCATCGCCCGCGCGCGCGACGGCCCCGTCGCCCCCCGGCGCCCGCGAAAGGAGGAACGGGTACAGGAACGCCGCCACGCCCGCGATCGACACCGCCGCGAGCGTCAGGTTCGAGAACAGCGCCGCGCCGCGTCCGCGCGCGATCGAGGCGCGCACCGGCAGCGCGATCGCTCCGCTAGCCACCGAGCCGTCTCCGCAAGAAGATGCCGCCGATCACGGCGCCCAGCACGCCCGCCGACACGCCGAAGGCGATCAGTCCGGCCGGCGCGCCGCCGCCCGGTCGCGCCCCTGTGGACAGTCCTGTGGAATGAGCGAAAGGAGTCGCCTGCGTCGACGCCTTCGGAGTGCCGCGCGGCAAGGGCGTGCTCGTCGACTGCGTCATGGTCGGCACGGACGTTTTCTCCGTGACCGCCGCCGGTCGCACCGTCGGCACATCCGGGCCGTCACTTGGCGAGACTGGCGTGCTTGCGGCGAAGACACTCGGCGTCGGAACGGCCGGCGTTGGCGTCGCAGGGCACGCCGCGCGCGCGTCGCCGGGACCGGCGTGGCCGGAGCCCCAGACCCAGGCGTCCGTGTCGCCGTCGTGCAGACGCCGGGTCGCCGGCCCGACGCTCTCGTAGCGCCATGTCGAGCCGTCCAGCTTGAAGTACGACCAGAAGGCGCAGCTCGCGCCCTGACACTGGCAGAAGCAGTTCCCCGGATCGCTGCACCCAACGTCGTCTATTCGGCAGACGCCCGCCCCCAGCCCGCCGCCGAAGCTCGAGAAGACGATCGTCAGCCCCGACTCTTGCAGAAGCTGCGTGCCCGAGATGCTATCCTCGCTGAACTCCACGCAGCGCGTCTCGTTGCGCCCTTCAGGAAACACGATCACCAGCCCCGCATGGTGCACCGTCTGTGGCGCCCCTCCGGCCTGCACCTCCTGCGACACGCATGGGGTCGTCGGTTGCAGCGCGATCGACGGCGCGCTCGCGCTCGCCGCCGCCGCGCGATCGCTCCCGCGCCACGCGCCAAGCAGCGCCAGCACCAGAAGCGCCATCGAGAACAGCAGCGAACGGCCGGCGCGCATCACGTCTTCCCCTCTCCGATCGCTGCCAGCGCGTCTTCCGGCGTCAGCAGATTGCCTCCCAGCAGCTTGTTCACTTGCGTGCTGAACGTGAGCGTCTCGGTCAGCGCCTCCCGCGCCGGCCCATCGATGACGATCCGTCCCTCCGCGAGGAGCAGCACGCGGCCGGCGCAACGCGCCGCCAGCTCGACATCGTGGCTCGCGAGGATCACCGTCGCGCCGTCGTCGCAACGCCGCCGCAAGTTCGCCACGAGCAGCTCCTTCGTCGTGTAGTCCATCCCGCGCGTCGGCTCGTCGAGCAAGATCACCTGCGGGCGGCCGGCGAGCATCGCTGCCAGCGCGGTCCGCTGCCGTTCGCCCGCGCTCAGGTCGAGCGGGTGCGCGTCGCGCAGCGCATCGAGGTCCCACTCCGCGAGCGTGTCGTCGACGCTGCCCGCGCGGCCCGTCCCGCGCAGCGTGTCGATCACTTCCGCTTCGACCGAATCGTGGTACAACACCGACGCGGGCTCCTGCGGTACCAGCGCCACGTCTCGCGCCAACTCCTCGGTCGCCGTGCCCGACACGTGGCGGCCGAGCACCGTCGCCGAGCCGCCTTCGATGCGCACGAGGCCAACCAGCGCGCGCAGCAGCGTCGACTTGCCAGCGCCGTTCCGGCCCATCAGCGCGATGATCTCGCCTCGATGCGCGGCAAACGACACGTCGCGCAACGCGGGCGTGCCGTCGTACGAGGCCGATAGCTTGTTCACGACGATCGTCGCATCACCGTCCGCACGCGATCCGTTCGTTGTGCGCTTGCCGTTCACTTGGATGTTCGCCGCGAAGCGGCGCCCTTCGCGTACGGAGAGCGGCAGCGGCGACCAGCCGAGCGCGCGGCCCAGCCGCGCAACCGGCGGCGCCATGCCGTCGAGCTGCTCCATCGCTTCGCGCACGCCCAGTGCCTGCACCGAGCCGTCGCCCGGCACGAACAGCACGCGGTCTGCGTACTGCACCACGCGCTCCAGCCGGTGCTCCGCGATCACCACCGCGAGACCGAGGTCGTCGTTCAGACGCTGCACCGTCGTCAGCAGCTCTTCCGCGGCTTGCGGATCGAGCTGCGACGTCGGTTCGTCCAGCAGCAGCGCCTTCGGCTGCATCGACAGCACGGCTGCGATCGCGACGCGCTGCAGCTCGCCGCCGGAGAGCGTATCGAGCCGCCGCGCGCGCAGCGGCGCCAGCCGCAGCAGGTCGAGCGTCTCCTCCATACGCTTGCGCAGCGTCGCGGGCGTCACGCCCAGGTTCTCCATCCCGAAAGCAATCTCGCCTTCCAGCGTCTCCGCCACCATCTGGCTCTCCGGGTCCTGCTGCACCAGCCCGACGGCGTCGGCCAAGTCGCGCGGCTGGTGCTCGCGTGTGTCGCGCCCATCGACCACGACGCGGCCAGCGAACGAGCCGCCGTGGAAGTGCGGCACGAGCCCGTTCAGGCAGCGCAGCAGCGTCGACTTGCCGCCGCCTGACGGCCCGATCATCAGCACCAGCTCGCCCGGCTCAATCGAGAAGCTCGCGCCGGCGAGCACCGGCCGCGCCGCGTTCGGATATGAGAACGTCAGCCCTTCGACGTGGATCACGTCGTCCGCTCCGCCGTCGCTCCGAAGACTGCCGGCGCCAGCAGCAGAACGAACGCCGCCGCGCCCAGCGGATGGAACGCCGGCGCCGCGACGCTCGGGTAGGCCAGATAGGCCGCCTCCCCAACGCTCGCGATGCGCAGTCCGAGCAACAGCGCCACGCTCATCAGTGCGCTGCCACCGACGAACCAATCGACAACA
>JBGQHA010000318.1:0-3482 GCA_041497735.1 Dehalococcoidia bacterium
GAGCTCTTCGAGGCGCTGTTCGAGGAGCGCGGCATCACCTCGGCCCTGAGCGAGCTCGAGCAGACTACGCCCACGCGCCCGCTGCTCGATACGGCGACAGGCATCGCCGTGGCGGCGCTCGGCATCATGCAGCGCAACAAGGACTTCATGAAGGTGCTCCTGAGCGAGGCGATGAGCGAAGATCCCGTCGCCACCGACGACTACCGCATGGTCACCGAGCGCTGGCGCGTCGCCGAAGCGCGCATCCTGCGCGACTTCGTGCGTCGCGGCGATCTGCCGGAGATCGATGTCGATCTCGCCGCGCGACAGCTCGTCATCCTAGCCGTCGGTCCCTTCATGGACGAGATCATGTCGGGGAGTGACCAGGACGGACTCGAACCCTCGCCTCAGCTCATCGAGCGCGTCCGCAGCGCGGTCGAGCAGTACGTCCGCGGCCTGCGCTGCGACGCGAACCTTCCGTCAGCCGATACTGTCTAAGAGCGTCGCGTATTGACAGCCCGCGCGACGACGGATGTATACTAAGACCGAGAATTCTAGCGATCTCTAAGTTAAGGATTCGACGCTTCCGATAACTCGCGAGGAGGACGCCATGGCCGTTAGCGAAGAGACGATGCAGATGCTGCGCCAGGACTACACGCCGGCGCCGGTAGACCTGAGTTGGCTCGACATCGACCAGACGTGGGGCATGAGAGCCAAGCCCGGCAAACGCGGCCTCACGCTCGACGAGGTCAACATCGGCCCGTATGGGCCGGTGGTAGAGGATGCGCGCGACATGACCTATCACGCGCGCGGCGCCGTCAAGCGCGACAACGCGCCTCGCATGGGCTACTTCCTGGAGAAGAAGTCGGACGTTTGGTCCGAGAACGCGACGCTCCTCTACGAGGAAGCGGTGCAGCGCCAGTGGTCGTCGGCAACCGACATCCCGTGGGAGAAGCTGGAGCCCCTGCCGGACGAGATCGAGCGCGCGTTTTGCCAGCTCTGCACGTTCCTCACTGAGGTCGAGTTCATCGCCGGTGACACGCCCGGCCAGTGGGTGCCGCGCATCAGCAACGACCACTTCGAGACGAAGCTGTTCCTCGCCAGCCAGATCATGGACGAGGCGCGCCACCTCGACGTCTTCCGGAAGCGCGCGCTCGCGAACGGCGGCGGCCTGCTGCAGGCGAGCCCCACGTCGTCGCTGCGCACGATCATCAACGCGCGGGACTTCACCGAGATGTCGGCGATCATGCACGTGCAGGCCGAGGGCTTCGTGCAGTCGATGTTCCGCATGGGCGAGCTGATCGCCCAGAACGAGGCGGAGAAGCGCATCTTCCGCTTGTGCGCGCAGGACGAGTCGCGCCACCTCGGCTTCGGTGTGATGCACCTGAAGTACGTGCTGGAGCACGAGCCGCAGCGCCGCGAAGAGATCCACGGCTACCTCGATGAGTCCGAAAACGCCGACCCGGAGACGGGCACGTTCGGCATCCAGGTCGCTGAGTCGCTGATCGTGCTGCTCGGCGGCGGCAAGGACAACGCCGACGAGGGCTTCAACAAGTTCATGGCGCTGCGCAAGCGCCAGGTGCAGGAGTACCTCCACCGCCTGGAGGTAGCCGGCATGCCCGACCGCTACGACCGGATGGACCCGCTCATGAAGATGGCGCTGGAGGTCTAGCCGCCCACCCAGCATCCGAAGGCCAGGCTTCCGCCTGGCGAGACGAGATCACCAAGCCGGCCCCGGAAGTTCCGGGGACCGGCCTTCTTCGTAAGCATCACTATGACCCAATCGCGTGCGATACTTCGGGAGTTGCCCGCTGCGCGGTGGCTGGTCCCTCTCCGGCGTTCGAGTAGCGTTCGTATGGCACGTAGCGCTTCAGTTTCTGCACATGCTTCTCGAATACGTGCCAGCTCAGCCACGCCGCCGTGACCGAAATGGCAGTACACGTCAGGCTAAAGCCGATGTTGAATGGGATCTGCGAGCCGAACAGCAAGTGGAGACCGTGACGCCGGTTGACCTCCGCGGTGAGCTCGAACGCGACCAGCAGATGGAACACGTAAATCGCGTACGAGTAGCGTCCGAGGAAGCGCAGGCTCGCATGGCTCACCAATCGATGCAGCCTGTCGGCTGGCTTCGCCGTCAGCAGGAGCAGCAGTAGCGACGCGTACAGCAGCGCGAGCGCCGATAAGCCCACCGTTTCTACATCGCGGTCGAGCGGCGTCAGCCCGCCGTGGCGTATGAACAACATCGTAAGCACCGTGAGCGCTCCCGCGCTGATAACCAACGCCACCGGCTTCCATCGATGCAGATCGATACCACCGCGCAGTGCGAGCGCGAGCACTGCTCCCAGCGCCAGCGTATCGACGCGCGCCGGCAGCAGTAGGTGGGCGGCATTCTGATTGGCGAACGGTGCGCTCACTGGATCGAGCAGGACGTAGCGCGTGGCAAGCGCGCCTGCGACGAGAACGGCGCACAAGAGCATCATCGATCGCCGGCTGAAGAGCAGCATGAGCAACGGCCAGATGAGGTAGAACTGCTCCTCCAGCGCCAGCGACCAGAACTGGATGTGAACGAGTGGTATGTTTGAATGAAACGGCTTGATCGCCGAACCAAGGTTTACCAGGTACGTCCAGTACCAGAACTGCACCTGCCGGAGCTGTTCGATCTGTCCCTGGTCTGACACGCGGTTCCAGACAGGCAGTACAAAGAGCGCGCCTGCAAGGAACCCATAGTAGAGCGGAAAGATACGAAGGAACCGCCGCGCGTAGAAGTTGCGGAAGTAGGCGCTTGAGTGCTTGGCGTCGTACAAGACTCCTGTAATGAGAAAGCCCGAGAGCACGAAAAAGAGATCGACCCCCGACCAGCCGGTGCCGAACAGCCGGTGGAAGAAACGATCGATCCCGAGCGAAGGCTGCCAGCCGGCGACTCCGAACGCCAAGCCCCAGAAGTGAAATTGCATCACGAGAAGGATGGCGAGGCCGCGCAGGCCGTCGAGGGCAGGTAGACGCTCGATGGCCGCGCCGCCATCTGGTGACTGCGCCGTCACATTGGCAGAACCGGGGACCGCGGTCATATGTGTTGGCTCTCGCGAGCCATCGCATGTTGGCCTGCGGACGAACTGGTGACAATAACGTTGCCAGGATCGGCGCTGGCCATGGCTTGTGCGTGGCTATGAGGACAATTCGGACCGCTATATCTAGCGACCCACTCCGTCCCAACGCTAGTTGGGCCATCAGGGTTGACGGACGCTTCCTTGGTTCGCGACAGGATGAAGTGGGCCACCAGCCCAGCAGGGGCGAGCCGCCCGGCAAGGAAGAGGATGCGCCGCCAGTCGGTGGACATTCGGCTCTCCCTGTGGTCGGAGAGCAACTGGGCAATAGTAAGTTCTCAGACCACCAGAATTTGCGACCATTATAATGTGCGCCGCCGATCCGTCAAGCGAAGCGGTTAGTCAAACTACCTGATCATCCTGTCCCGACCGAAGCTACCCGTCAGGCACAGGCCGCGA
>JBGQHA010000319.1:0-3461 GCA_041497735.1 Dehalococcoidia bacterium
CGAGCCATCACCTCCACCCCGACGAGCGCTTCCTGACCAGCGTCACCAACGACAGCAAGATCCCGGGCAGCATCGCGGCCTACTTCAACACCAGCACGTCCCAGCTCAACCCTTACAACCTGCAGAACAACGACAGCTTCGTGTACGGCACACTCCCGCTCTTCCTGGGGAAGATCGCCACCAACCTGACGGGCCCGCTGCCGTTCGTCGGTAACCACAACAGCTACGATGGCATCGCGGTCGTGGGGAGAGGGCTGAGCTCCCTCTTCGATATCGGCACCGTCGTCTTCATCTTCTTGGCGGCGCGCCGCCTCTTCGGGGCGCGAGCGGGCTTGTTAGCCGGGCTTCTCTACGCCTTCTCCCCGCTGCCGATCCAGCACGCGCACTTCTACGTCGTCGATTCGTTCATGACCTTCTTCTCGATCGCGGCGGTCTACTACTCGATACGCATCGTTCAGGACGGTCGCAGGCGCGACTACGCCCTGGCCGGCCTCATGGTCGGCTTCGCCGTCGCGTCGAAGCTGACGGCGGTCTCCCTCATGCCCGTCGTCGGTCTGGCCGCGATCGTGCGGGCCTGGCCCGCCGTCGAGCTGCAGTCACGGCGTTTGTGGAAGGGCGAGACGGTCTCCCTCCACCTTCCCCGCGATCGAACGCTCGGCCACGCCGGCCGGGGCGCGCTGGCCGCGATCGCGCTGGCGTTCATCGTCTTCCGGATCGCGCAGCCCTACGCCTTCCAGGCGCCCGGGGTAAGCGACTTGGCCCTCTGGCGCGACGACTTCCACTGCCAGGGACACAAGTGCACGGGCGTCACGCAGCTCGCCGGGCGCGTCCTCAACCTCAATCCGCAGTGGGTGGACAATCAGATCAATCAGCAGAGCCTGCTCGACGGCGGCTCCTGGCCGCCCAACGTGCAGTGGATCGGCCGCACACACTGGGTCTGGCCGCTGCAGCAGATGATCGTCTGGGGCATGGGCCCCGCGCTTGGCGTCACCGCGTGGCTGGGATTCTTCTATGTCGCCTGGCAGTGCTGGCGTAAGCGGGAGCTCGTCTTACTGGTGCCGCTCGTCTGGGTGGCCGGCTACTTCTTCTACATGGGCGGTCAGTTCACGCTCTACTTACGCTACTTCCTGCCGCTCTATCCCGCGCTCATCATCTTCGCCGCCGCGCTGCTCATGGCGACCTGGTCCTGGGCCGCGAACGCGGAGCTTCCCTCCGCCGTACGACGACGAGTCAGGCTCGGGCCGGGCGTCGTGCCGGCTGCGGTGCGGACCGCCGCCGTCGCGGTTCCGGTGGTCACCGTCCTCTGGGGCCTCGCCTACTTCCACATCTACTCGAAGCCGGTGACCCGCATCGAGGCGTCTGCTTGGATGTTCGCGAACGTCCCGAGCGGCGCCACGATCGCCATCGAGCACTGGGACGACTCGGTTCCGTTCTCGCTCGCGGGCATCGGCGATGCGAGCCGCTACAACTTCGTCACGATGAACAACTACGACCCGGACAACGAGGCGAAGGTGAATGAGCTGATCAGCAACCTCGACCAGGTCGACTACATCACGACCAGCAGCGACCGTCTCGTCAAGACGATCCCTCGCGCACCCGCGAACTATCCGATTACGACCAAGTACTACGAGGACCTCTTCAACGGCTCGCTCGGCTTCAAGAAGGTCGCCGAGTTCACCTCCTACCCCTCGGTGCTAGGCATCACCATCCCCGACCGGGGCGCCGAGGAGGCCTGGAACGTCTACGACCACCCGCCTGTCGAGGTGTTCCAGAAGACCTCCGCCTACAGCCACGACCGGGCGGTCGCGGTGCTCGGCGCCGAATCGTTTACGCCGGGCCTCGGCCTGACGCCGAAGCAGGCGGCGAAGAACGGCCTCATGCTCGCCCCAGCCGACTTGAAGCAGGCGCAGAACGGCGGTACGTTCACCAGCATCTTCAGCGACCACAGCATTCCGAACCGGATCCCGCTCTGGACGTGGCTCGTTGTCATCGAGGTGATCTCGTTCTCAGTGCTGCCGATCACGCTGCTCCTGTTCCGGGCGCTGCCCGACCGAGGCTACCTGCTCGCCAAGCCGCTGGGCTTCCTGCTGCTGGGCTACCTCGTCTGGCTCGGCGCGACGCTCAAGCTCGTGGACTTCACGCGCGGGACGATCAGCGTCGTGCTGCTCGTGATGCTGCTCGCCGGAGGCATCATCGCCTACCTAACGCGAGTCGACCTGAAGGCCTTCTTCCGGAACCACTGGCGCTCGATCATGCTGTGGGAGTCGCTCTTCCTGGGCGCCTTCCTGGTCCTGTATATCATCCGCATCAACGACCCGGACCTCTGGCAGATCGCCCGCGGTGGCGAGAAGCCGATGGACTTCGCCTACTTCAATGCCGTCACGCGGAGCACGTCGGACCCGCCGTACGACCCGTGGTTCGCCGGCGGCTACCTGAACTACTACTACTTCGGTCAGTGGCTGGCGGCGACGCTGACGAAGTTCACGGGCATCCTTCCCGAAGTCTCCTACAACCTCGTCGTGCCGCTGTTCTTCTCGCTCGCCGTCGGTGCCGCGTACTCGCTCGGCTTCAACCTGGCCGAGGCGACCCGCCGCTTCGCGAAGCGCCGCCCGCGCGGCGGCCGCATCGGCCCGACGGGACCCGTCCTCGCCGGCCTCGCCACGGTCTTCCTGATCCTCGTCGTCGGCAACCTGGGCGGCGCGAAGGAGCTCGTCGACAACCTCTCGAAGATCTCGCCCTGGCACACCAACCCGCAGATTAACGGACACCAGGTGCCCGGCATCAGCGGCCTCGTCGGCGCCATGGGCGGCATCGAGGCGATCGTGTTCGGCGGGAAGCACCTCAACCTGCCCACCGACTGGTACTGGGCGCCGAGCCGGATGATGACACCGAAGATCAGCATCACCGAGTTCCCCTACTTCACGTTCCTCTTCGCCGACCTGCACGCGCACCTGATGGCGATCCCCTTCGCGATCACGTCGCTTGCCGTCGGCATCGCGCTCGTCCTCAACGCAACGCGCCTGATGCGCGACAGCGACCGCTATCGCGCCTGGGCGAGCTGGGGGATGGTCTTCGCGCTGGCGCTGCTTGTCGGCGCGCTGCGCTGGATCAACTCCTGGGACTACCCGCCGTTCCTGATCATGGCGATCGCATCGATCTTCATCGCCGAGCGGGCCCGTGCGGGGCGCTTCGACTGGCCGGTTGCCGGCCGGGCCGCGCTGAAGACGGCTGTGCTGCTGGGCCTCACGCTGCTGCTCTTCTATCCGTTCCAGGCGCACTACCAGCTGCCGGCCACGGGCTTCCATGTGATGGACCAGCGTGAGACGACGCCGTTCCACCAGTACCTGGCCCACTTCGGCGTCTTCCTGTTCATCATCATCGGTTATCTCGCGTTCCTTATGTGGCGCAACTGGCGTCGCGTCTCGCCCATCCGCGCCCTGCGCAATGTGAGCGCGACATAC
>JBGQHA010000320.1:0-3458 GCA_041497735.1 Dehalococcoidia bacterium
TCGATGTCGTCCACGTTCCAGCCCGCGCGGCTCGCCACCTCGATTGTCGCCTGCTCCATCGCCTGCACGGCGAACTTGAAAATGTGCCGCCCATCCATTTCGATGAAGTAGCTGCCAGCATCGACCTCGTCCGGCCGTCCGCAGGGCCCCTTCGCGCACAGGGCCTGGGCGCTGGCGCCGTCGCTGTGCAGCACGAACGAGAGGGACCCGCCCCGCTCCGAGGCCTCCAGCACGACCGCGCCTGCGCCGTCTCCGAAGAGCACGCACGTCCCGCGGTCCTGCCAGTTCACGATGCGCGACAGCACTTCGCTGCCGATGACGAGCACCTTCTGGTAGACGCCGCCCGCGATGAACTGCGAGGCCGTCGCGAACGCGGATAGAAAGCCGACGCAGGCCGCGTTGATGTCGAACGCGCCGGCGTTTCGCGCGCCCAGCCCGTCCTGCACGTACGAGGCGACGGCCGGGAACATGCCGTCTGGAGAGGTGGTGGCGACGATAACGAGGTCCAGCTCCGACGGCTCGATCTCGGCCTGGGCGAGCGCTCGCCGGCCCGCCTCAATGCCCAGTGTGCTCGCGGTCTCGTGGTCGGCCGCGATGTGCCGTTCGCGGACGCCGGTGCGCTCCTGGATCCAGGTGTCCGAGGTCTTGACCATGCGTTCGAGCTCGTGGTTGGTGAGTATGCGGTCGGGGAGATATTTGCCGATTCCGGCGATGCGCGCGCGAGTGGCCAAGGCGGTGTCGCTCCTAGGCGCGGCGTCATGCCGCTACCTCGCGAGTATAACAAGAACGCCAACCGAGAACCTAGACTAGCGCATCGCGCGCCGCCCGCTTCGGCTCGTCGCCCTCCCCCCCTTTGTCATTCCGAGCAAAGCGAGGAATCTGGCCCCTCGCGGAGGCCTGCATTCGCCGGATCCCCTGGCTGAATTCGTCATTCCGAGCGAAGCGAGGAATCTGATCCTCGCAGAGGCGCAGCGAGTTGTCATTCTGAGCCGGAGGCTGCCGGCGGCAGCCGAAGGCGAAGAATCTCGCTGCCCCGTCATCGAGCATCCCGACGACGACAAACACCGCACGAACTTCTCCAAAAACGCAGCGTTTCGCCACAAGCATCGAGATTCCTCGCTAACGCTCGGAATGACAAGGAAGTGCCTCACCCAGCCGTCCTCCCTTGACACCCCTCGCGCTGCCCTGCTAGGCTGAAACCGAGCCGTTAGCACTCTAAGGACGAGAGTGCTAACGCAGGTTCGGAGCCGCGATATGCTGACTGATCGCCAGTCCCGCATCCTAGAGCTGGTCGTCCACGAATACGTGGAGGCCGCCTCGCCCGTCGGCTCCCAGCTCCTCTGCCGCAAGTACCGCTTCAACTCCTCGCCGGCCACCATCCGCAACGAGATGGCCGACCTCGAAGACATGGGCTATCTGACCCATCCCCATACCTCCTCGGGGCGCGTCCCGACCGAGCAGGGCTATCGTTACTACGTCGAGACGCTCATGCGCGAGGAGCAGCTCCCGTGGGAGGAGCAGCAGACCATCCGGCACCAGTTCCACCAGGTCGAGCGCGGGCAGGAGGCCTGGGTCCACCTGGCCGCCTCCGTGCTGGCGCAGGCGGCTGGCAACGCCGCCGTCGTCACCGCGCCCCGTACCGACGTCTGCCGCATGAAGCACCTGGAGCTGGTCAACCTGCACGAGCGCACGGCGCTCCTCGTCCTCGTCCTCGACCAGGGGCGCGTCGAGCAGCAGCTCCTGCTGATGGACGAGTCGAGCGGCCAGGACGACCTCTCGCAGATGGCCGGCAAGCTGAACCGGCTCTTCGCGGGCTGCGCGCTGGCCGAGATCGCCGCGAAGGACGTGCCGCTCGGCGATGGGGAGCGTGTGGTGATGGACGCTGTCGCTTCGATCATGCGCGCCGTCGACGAGGGCTTCGACGAAGCTTCCCTCGATGGCATCCGGGAAGTGCTCCGCCAGCCCGAGTTCGCCGCCAGCGATCGCGCGCTGGGCCTGCTCGAGCTGCTGGACGAGCGCAACGTCGTGCGCGTGCTGCCGCTGCGCAGCCTGGCGCGCGACGGCGTCACCGTGATCATCGGCGCGGACAACCCGCGCCTCGCCGAGGCGGGCGAGACCATTCGCGCCTGTAGCGTCATCGTCGGCACGTACGGCTCGCCGGGCGTCGCCTCGGGCGCGCTCGCCGTGCTCGGGCCGATGCGCATGCGCTACTCGCGCGCGATACCGACCGTCCGCTACATGGCGGACGTGCTCAGCGAGCTGCTGAGCGGATACTCCGAATAGACGAAAGGTACGTTGGCGTGACCAGAGAGAACGAAGAAGAGACTTCGGGCGCCGGATCGGCTCCCGCCGCGGACGAGCCGCAGGACATCGAAGGCCTGCGCGCGCGCCTCGCCGACGAGCGCGAAAAGGCCCAGAGCTACTACGCAAGCTGGCAGCGCACCGCGGCCGACTTCCAGAACTACAAGCGCCGCGCCGAGGAAGAGCGCTCGGAGGCCGCCCGCTTCGCGAACGCCGCGCTCGTCATCAACCTCCTGCCGCTCGTCGATGACCTGGAGCGCGCGCTGCGCACCGTCGATACGCAGCTCGCCGGCCTGACGTGGATCGATGGCATCTGGCTCATCTATCGTAAGTTCCAGGCGATCCTGGAGAACTTCGGTGTGAAAGAGATCGAGGCCGAGGGCCGCCCGTTCGATCCCAACGTGCACGAAGCGATCGGCGAAGCGCCCGGCGACGAGGGCAAGGTCGTCTCCGTCGTGCAGAAAGGCTACGCGCTCGGCGATCGCGTCGTCCGCCCCGCCATGGTGATTGTGGGGAAGGGCCAGGGGCCGGCAACGGAGGGCCAGGGGCCAGGGGTCACGGGTCAAGGCGCGGCCGATGGGGATACGCAGGCGGACCTGAGCGGATGAAAGAGAAAGGGATAACTCCGAGTCGTATGGAAGCTGTCTTGCTGGACTTCGATCACACGCTGGCGCATCTTGGCTCGTTCATCCGCTGGGAGGACGCGCGTCGCGCGCTGCTGTCGCTCTATCGGGCTGGCGGTGTGCCCGAATCGTTCCTGGAGACGCACGAGGGCGCGCTCAGCTTGTACCGCGACCTCGCGGCGTCCGCGCTGCTGCCGGAGCGGGAGCTGCGCGACGTGCAGGGCCGCGCCTCGCGTGTGCTGGAGGCGTTCGAGACGGAAGCGATCGGGCGCACATTCGTGTTGCCGGCGGCGATCGAGCTCGTACAGCGGCTGCCGGAGCTGGAGCTGCGCGCGGGCATCGTCAGCTCGAACGCGGTTGATGTGGTTTCAGCGATTCTCGAGCGCGACGGCATTGCGCCGGCGTTCGACACGATCGTCGGGCGAGGAGATGTGCTGCGGCTGAAGCCGTCGCCGGAGGGGCTGCTGCGCTGCTGCGACGCGATGCGCGTCGCGCCTGAGCGCTCCGTCTACGTCGGCGACAGCGTCAGCGACA
>JBGQHA010000321.1:0-3449 GCA_041497735.1 Dehalococcoidia bacterium
ACGCCGCTTAGTTGGCGTGCGTCCTGGGGCTTATGAGTGGCGGCACCCTCGGCCGGACCACCGACCCCAGGCCGTTTCGGAGGACGTAGGGGAGGGTCTTTAGACCCTCCCGCACAAGGGCAGTATTGAAGAGGTGGTAGATTCTGGTGACTACGCGTATTCTCGTCCCATTCCTCTTCTTCGCAGTCCTTGCTGCTGCTTGTGGCGGCGGATCGAGTCCGCACGCGACGCCAACTACTCTGGCGACAGCAACGCGCGTGCCGTCTGCGACGCCAGCGCCTACCACGCAGGCGGTGACTCCGTTCACGCCGGTGGAGGAGGTGCTCACGCCGCCGCCGGACATCGATACCTCCGCCTGGCTCACCTATCGCGATGACGCCAACGGCTTCGAGCTGAAGTACCCGCCTGAGGCGCAGGTGAAGAAGAATGTTCATGCGCCCACAATGGGACCTACCGGGATTGGAACCGATATTGACCTGCCCTTCGAACAAGGAACGACGCTGGAAGCGAAGTACATCTTCATCAAAGTGGCCGACATGACAGCAGACAAATGCGCCCCTCCCTCTGGATACATGAGGCCTGGTGCGACGCCGGATGTACGGCGCATACGCAACGGTACTGACGTGTTTTGGAGTACGAGCGGTACTGGTGCCACCATGATGCATGGCTTCTATACAACGAGCTACATGACTGGCAGAGACACGTTATGCGTCATGATCGATGCAGTCCTGTTCGGTGTGAGCTCCTCCGTTTTCTCTACCCCTCCACCTGTTGCTAACGACGCGAAGGAGTCTGAGACGTTCGCCGCTATCATCTCCACCTTCCGCTGGATCGACTAGTCCTCCCTCACCCCGGCCCTTCGACAGGCTCAGGGCTACCCCTCTCCCTCGGTCATCGAGGGAGAGGGGTCAGGGGTAAGGGAGCGGGCCTTACTCCCCCAACGCTCCCGCGATCTCTCGCGCGAAGCGCTCCAGCTTTTCGATGTGCTCCTCCAGCGATCGGGCGCGGAAGCTCACGGTCATGCCGGTCGCGCCGGCGGCTTCGTAGGCGCGGATGTCCTCGATCACTTGCTCTCGAGAGCCCGAGAACGGCGCCCGCACGCCATCGATAGGCTGCTGGCGGATCTCGACCGGCCCGGCGGGCACGACGACGTCGAGCGGCGTTTCGCGCACACCAAGCCGCGCGACGTAGGCGAGCCGGTCGCGCACCTCGTCCGTCGTGACTTCGAAGGGCACCCAGCCGTCGCCCAGCTCGGCGGCGCGGCGCGCGGCGCGACGGCTGTTGCCGCCCACCCAGATCGGCGGGCGGGGCTGCTGTAGCGGCCTCGGTGCGAGATGGAGGCCCTCGAAGTGGAAGCGCTCGCCCTCGAACGACGCCTCCTCCTGCGTCCAGAGCGCATCGATAATGCGGATGTACTCATCGAGCACGTCGCCGCGGTGATCGTACCCCGCGTGCAGCGCGCGGAACTCCGGCCGCAGATGGCCGGCGCCCACGCCGAGGATGACGCGCCCGCCAGAGAGCCGGTCGAGCGTGGCGTACTGCTTCGCGATATCGAACGGGCTGTGGTACGCCAGCACGAGGACGTGGGTGAGCAGCCGGATGCGCTCCGTGACGCCGGCGACGAACGAGAGGGTGGTCGCGGGCTCGTACCACGTTGCGCCCATCGACTCCAGCGCGCGCTTCGGGACGACGACGTGGTCGGAGCAGGGCAGCCAGGCGTAGCCCAGCTCGTCGGCGCGCTTCGCCACGGCGATGAGCGCGCGCGGGTCGTCGCGCATCTCCCACTCGGGCGCGCCGGGCATCTGCTGCGTGGACGGCAGGGCGGTGCCGAACTTCATGCCGAGGCCCAGTATACGCGCTGGTGCTACAATGGCTGGAACGTCGCTGTGCGGGACGGCTGTTGAAGAAGATCCTCATCGTCGAAGACGAGCCCACGCTCCTCGCCACGCTCCGCTATAACCTGGAACGGGAAGGCTACGCTGTTGCCACGGCGCCCGATGGTGAAGCGGCGCTGGCGCTGGCCCGCGGCGAGCGGCCCCATCTCATCATGCTCGATGTCATGCTCCCGAAAATGGACGGCCTGGAGGTGTGCCGCATCCTCCGCCGCGAGACGGCCGTGCCGATCCTGATGCTCACCGCGAAGACGGAGGAGGTCGACAAGGTCGTCGGGCTGGAGCTGGGAGCGGACGACTACGTCACGAAGCCGTTCAGCATGCGCGAGCTGCTCGCGCGCGTGCGGGCGCTCCTGCGCCGCGCCGAACGATCGCCGGACGGCGGCGAGTCGCTCACCACCGGCGACCTGCTGGTGGACCTCGCAAAGCGGCAGGTGTCTCGCGCCGGCGTCGCGCTTCCGCTCAAGCCGAAGGAGTATGAGCTGCTCGCCTTCCTCACGCGCAACAGAGGGCGCGCCTTCACGCGCGATCAGCTCCTGAGCCAGGTCTGGGGCTACGACTTCGCCGGCGACTCCCGCACGGTGGACGTCCACGTCCGCTGGCTGCGCGAGAAGATCGAAGACGAGCCGAGCAAGCCGACGCGCCTGATCACCGTGCGCGGCACCGGCTATCGATTCGAGGGCTAGCGGTGTTCGCATCGCTGGGCGCTCGCATCGCGGCCGGCTACGCTGTCCTCATCGCTATCTCGTTTGCCGTTGCGGCGATCACCGGCTCGCTCCTGATCGGCCTCGCCGTCGCGATCGCGCTGGGCGCGCTCCTGATACTTGCGATGAGCGCCATGATCGCCCGCATGGTGCGAGAGGCCTCTCTCGGCACCGAGCGGCGAGCGGCGGGCGAGTTCGAAGCGCTCGCGGCCGCCGCGTCGCAGGAGCGCAACCGCCTCGTCGCGGCGCTCAACAGCAGCGTCGATGCGCTGCTCGCCGTCGATCCGGAGGGCCGCATCGCGTTCGCGAACGCGGCGGCGGACGCCCTCCTGCTGCGCGATGGCGAGCGGCTTGTTGGAGAGCCGTTCTCGTTCGCCTTGCCGAATGAGCAGGTGCTCGAGGCGCTGCGGCTGAGCCGCCACGACGGCCAGCGGCACGCTGCGCTCATTGAGTCGCCGGGCCGCAAGCACCTGCAGGTGATCGCGGCGCCGATCGTCTCGGGCGGCGACTGGTCGGTGCTGATCGTTGTGCACGACCTGACTGACGTGAAGCGCACCGAGCAAGTGCGCCGCGATTTCATTGCGAACGTCTCGCACGAGCTACGCACGCCATTGGCGTCGCTCAAGTCCGTGATCGAAACGCTCCAGGAGGGCGCGCTGGACGACAAGGCCGCGGCGCAGGACTTCCTCGCGCGCGCGGACGGCGAGGTCGACCGCATCGTCCAGATCATGGAGGAGCTGCTGGAGCTGTCCCGCATCGAGTCCGGCGAGGTGCCGATGGCGCAGGAGCCGGTAGAGCTCGCGAGCGTGCTCGCGCGCGCCGTCGCGCGGCTGCGCCACCAGGCGCAGCGCGA
>JBGQHA010000322.1:0-3441 GCA_041497735.1 Dehalococcoidia bacterium
CGTGAGCGCGCGCTTCCCCCAGATCTACCACTACTGCCTGGAGCACGGTCTCGATATGACGAAGGAGCCGATCCCCGTCTCGCCCGCGGCGCACTACATGATGGGCGGCGTGCGCACCAATGTTTGGGGCGAGACGACCGTTCCCGGCCTCTACGCCTGCGGCGAGTGCGCCTGCACCGGCGTCCACGGCGCGAACCGTCTGGCGTCGAACTCGCTGCTGGAGACGGTGGTCTTCGCGCGGCGCGTGATCGAGCGCACGCTCGCGGTTGGCGACGAGCCGGCTCCCGCGGAGAAGACATCCGACGCCATCGCGCTGCCCGCGCCGCGTCGTGCCGAGGCGACGCGGTTCGATCGATCGGCGCTGCAGGCGCTCATGTGGGACGAGGTCGGTATCGTCCGCGACGGTGAGCCGCTCCGCCGCGCCTGCGATCTGCTGTCGGCCTGGGCGGCGAGCGCGCCCCAGCCGGCGGATCGGCCGTCGCACGAGCTGGCGAACATGCTCCTCTGCGGCCGCCTTGTCGCGGAGGCCGCGCTGCGCCGCGAAGAGAGCCGGGGCGCGCACTACCGGCTCGATTTCCCGCAGCCGCGCGAGGAGTGGCGGCGGCACGTGGTGTTTCGTCGAGATGGCTGACGTCCGGCTTGTCATTCCGAGTCCTTCGGCTGCGCTCAGGATGAACTCCGCGAGGAATCTGAACCACGAAGGCAGCGCGGCATTTCTCGAGGGATCAGATGCTTCGCTGCGCTCAGCATGACAGGGTGAGGCCATGCCAAACGCTCTAGATGTCTCGCTGGTTCGGACAGTGGTCGCTGCCGCGCTCGAGGAAGACGGTGCGCGCGGCGACGTCACGACGCGCGCGCTCGTGCCGCCGGGACAGCAGGGCAGGGGGGTGATCGTCGCCAAGAGCGACGGCGTCCTCTGCGGCCTGCCGATCGCGCAGGCTGCATTCGTTGCGCTCGACCCGTCGATCTCGTTCGAGCCGCTTGTGCAAGACGGCGCGTCGATCGCGTCCGGCGACCTGCTCGCGCGCGTCGCGGGCCCGCTCGCGCCGATCCTGAGCGCCGAGCGCGTGGCGCTCAACTTCCTGCAGCGTCTCTCCGGCGTCGCGACGGCCACCCGGCGCATGGTCGACGCCGTCGCGGGCACGCAGGTGCGCATGCTCGATACGCGCAAGACGACGCCCGGGCTCCGCGCGTTGGAGCGCTATGCCGTGCGCTGCGGCGGCGGCCAGAACCACCGCTATAACCTGAGCGATGCAGTCCTGATCAAAGACAACCATCTCGCCGCCGCGCGCGCGCGCGGACTCACGATCGCGCAGGTGCTCGAACAGGCGCGCCGCGCCGTGACGGAAGGCATGAAGATCGAGATCGAGGTCACGTCAGTCGAAGAGGCTTGCGAAGCGCTCGATGCCGGGGCGACAGCGCTCCTGCTCGACAACATGCCGCTCAGCGACATGCGCCGCGCCGTCGAGCTGTCGCACGGCCGCGCGACGACCGAGGCCTCGGGCGGCGTCACGCTCGAGAACGTGCGCGCGGTCGCGGAGACGGGCGTCGATTTCATCTCCGTTGGCGCGCTCACGCACTCCGCTCCGGGCCTCGATATGAGCCTGGAGATCGAGATCGGCTAGACTGCGAGCGGTGAGGAAGACGCGGGTCGTCTCCGGCTTAGCATCCATCACGACGAACGCCTAACGGCACAACGTCAACGCTGATTCCCGTCCATGCAGCTCGTCATCATCTCCGGCCCGCCGAACGCCGGCAAGTCAGCGACCGCCGAGGCGCTTTGCCAGCGTTACGACCGCATGCTGCACATCGAGATGCCCGTGCTGCGCCACTTGCTGCGCATGGGACGCTTGCGCCCGTGGGACGACACGCCGGAAGGCCGCCGCCAGCGCGCTCTCTTTGTCGCGGTGGCGTGCGATATGGCGCGCCGTTTCCTCGAAGCCGGCTACGGCGTTGTGATCGATGACGTCGTTACTCAAGATGACCTGCCGCTCTACCGGGAAGCGCTCGCGGGCTGCCCCGCGACGGCCCACTTCGTCGTCCTGCTGCCCGACCTCGATGTCCTGCTGTCGCGCCCTACCGCGCAGCGAGATCGCCTCCGCGCGCTGCACGAGCGGTTCGCGCACTGGAGGGACGTTGCTGTGGTCGAGCCCGGCGCGCTCGCCCCGGAGCTCGTCGCCGACCGCGTGATGGCGCTCGCAGCGGAGGGCAAGGCACTGCTGCGGCTGTAACACACTCGCCCGTTAGCGCCGCGCCTGCCATACTTCGCGCATGACGGTCACCCAGGAGCCCGTCGCGGTTCGGAAAACGAGCACATACCAGCCGCTGCTCGTGGGCGGAGCGCTCTGGCTCGCTGTGGCCATACTCGCGCTCTTTCTGGCCGTCTGCGCCCGCTACTACGATTACTTTCCTTCCGATCTGCGCCTTGCGCACGAGATCCAGCGCATCGACGTGCCGGCGTTCGCAGGGTTCGTCCGCTTCATGAACTTCATTGGCGAGACGAAGACCTATCTCGTCATCATCGTCGCCCTCGCGATCGGGCTGGGCATACTGCGCGCGGGGTGGGAGGCCCTCCTCGTGCTGCTCTCGATCGTTCCGTCCGCGGTGGGGACGGTGATGAAGAGCCTGGTGAACCAGCCGCGGCCCTCGGCGGCGCTGATCCACGTTTCCGTTCATGAAAGCGAACCGAGCTTCCCCAGCGGCCATGTGTTGAAGACCGGCGCGCTCTTCCTCGTGCTCTTCTTCATCATCCCCGCGGTCGTACCCTGGCGGCCTGCCCGCTGGCTGCTTCAGGCCGGGTGCCTGCTCCTCGTCGTCGCCGCCGGCCCGGCGCGCGTCTACGTGGGTGCGCACTGGCCGAGCGACACCCTCGAGAGCTACCTCCTTGTCCTGCTGATTATGGGGCCGCTCCTCGCGCTCTACCTCGGCCTGCGCCGGCCGGCCCATTCCGAGTCCGGCGCTTGACCTCCATGCTACACTTGTGCTGAACGGCCGATACCTATCAGGAGAGCTTCCACCGCTCGCCACAAGGAGGCCGCCAGATACGATGAACTGGCTCGACGCCGCCATCATCGGGATCATCCTCTGGTTCACCATCTCAGCCTTTCAGGCGGGCTTTATCCGCGAGACCGTAACGATCGTGGCTGCGGTCGTCGGCATCGTGCTCGCCGGGATCTTCTACAAGCAGCTAGCTGAGGACGTGTTGCTCTTCATTGACAACGCGACGCTCGCCCGCATCGTCGCGTTTGGCGTCATCTTCGGCGCCGTGGCGCTCGCCGGCCAGATCATGGCGATGGTCCTCAAGCCGACCGTCAACATACTGCAGCTCGGCATCTTCGATCAGCTTGCCGGAGCCGCCTTCGGTTTCGCGAAGGGCATCGTCTTCGTCGAGGCCTTCATGATCATCTTCATCACCTACCCGAAGTGGGGCCTCAAGCAGGA
>JBGQHA010000323.1:0-3437 GCA_041497735.1 Dehalococcoidia bacterium
GCGCTGCAGGCTCTATGGTTGGTGCAGTTGTCTTCGAGTACCTAAGAAGACTCTGACCCTCGCCTCTTGCCCCTCGACCCGCCCTGAGAGGTACACTCGCACCGCACTTCTGTTTACGATCGGAGGCCCCACCATGCCCGATGACGTCTTACTCGACAAGGGACCCGATGGCGTCGCGCTCATCACGCTCAACCGGCCCGATAGCCTGAACGCCATGGGCGGCCAGCTCATGCCCATGCTCGCGCAGTACCTCGCGCAGTGCGCGCACGATACGTCCGTGCGCTGCGTCATCCTCACCGGCGCCGGCCGCGCCTTCTGTGCCGGCGGCGATGTCAAGGACATGGGGCGACGCCCCGAAGGCACTCCTTCGGCAAGCTCAGGACAGGCTCCTCCACCAGCAGCGCCAGCGCCTAAACCCGCCGACGGCGCGCGCCCATCCGTCTTCACCATGCTCGATCCGTCCGTCGGCATCCTGCGCGAGTCGCAGATGCGCACCAGCTACGTCCTGCACACCATGCCCAAGCCCACGATCGCGATGGTGAACGGCCACGCCGTCGGCGCCGGCCTCAGCCTCGCGCTCGCGGCCGATCTGCGCATCGCGTCCGACAAAGCGAAGTTCGGCACCGCGTTCGGTCGCATCGCGCTCAGCGGCGACTTCGGCGGCAGCTACTACATGCAGCGGCTCGTCGGCATGGGCAAAGCGCGCGAGCTCTACTTCACCGCCGAGATCATCGAGGCGGACGAAGCGCTCCGCATCGGGATGGTGAACCGCGTCGTCGCGCACGATCAGCTCGCCGCCGAGACGCTCGCGTTCGCGTCGAAGCTCGCCGCCGGCCCGACGGCGACGTTCGCGCGGATGAAAGAGAACCTCAACCTCGGCGAGCACGCCGACCTGCGCTCGCTGCTCGACCAGGAGGGCTTCTACCAGCGCCTCACCGGCCTCAGCAACGACTCGCGCGAGGCCGTCCGCGCCTTCATCGAAAAGCGTGAGCCCAAGTTCGCCGGCAACTAGCGGTCGTTGGCGGCGACGCATCCCGATCTGTCATTCCGAGCGCAGCGAGGAATCTCACATCACGATCCGCCAATCGCCGCCGAAAGCTGGAAGCGCACCACTTAGACCCGTAGGTCGGGGTCTTCAGGTCCCGACGCGAATGGTCATCCCGCGGTACCAGCAACTAGCAACAAGCAACCAGTCACCAGGAAAGGACTCCTAATGAAATACGAAGTGAAGTACGGCCCCTCCTACGCGCTCGGCATCCTCGCGCTGGAGGCCGGTGAAAAGCTCCAGGCCGAGACTGGCGCCATGGTCAGCATGTCCGACACGATTAAGATCGAGACCGGCATGAAGGGCGGCCTCATGTCCGGCCTCAAGCGATCGGTCCTCGGCGGCGAGAGCTTCTTCATCAACACCTTCACCGCGGAGCAGGCCGGCGAGCTCACCGTCGCGCCCGCCCTTCCCGGCGACATCCTCGCGCTCGAGGTGCAGGGCAAGACGCTGTTCGTGCAGTCCGGTTCGTTTCTCGCCGCGTCGCCGGATGTCACGCTCGACACGAAGTGGGGCGGCGGCAAGACGTTCTTCTCCCGCGAAGGGCTCTTCCTGCTGAAGTGCACCGGCAACGGCACCGTCTTCCTCTCGAGCTACGGCGCCATCCATCTCGTGGAGCTCGCCGAAGGCCAGCACTACGTCGTCGATACCGGCCACATGGTCGCGTTCGATGAGTCGGTGCAGTACGAAGTGGGAAAGGCCGGCGGCTGGAAGTCGACGCTCCTCGGCGGCGAAGGGCTCGTGTGCAAGCTGACCGGACCGGGCCGCTTCTACCTGCAGACGCGCAGCCCCGACAGCTTCGTCCAGTGGCTCGTCCCGCAGCTCCCCGGCAAACGCGAGTAACGAAGCGACGCTCATCCACCGTTAAGCCGCGGCACGACCTCGGTCATGAACAGCTCGAGCTGTCGTACCGCCGCGCCAACCGGCCAGACGAATGCTGCCTGCGCGCCGGCGGCTCGAAACGCCGAGAGGCGGTGAGCGCACTCCTCCGCAGACCCAACGAGCAATCGATCGCGCAGCTCTTCCTCGGGACGGTTAAGCATCGGCGAGAGCACATCGCGGTAGACGCGGTTCGCCTCAGACGGATCTTCCGTGATGTACATCCACATCGTCGCGATCGCGTTCGGAAACGTCGCGGGGTCCTTGCCATGCTCACGCAGGCAGTCCGCGAGTCGCGCGTGCGCCGCGGCAAACGCTTCCGGCGTCGCGTTGTAGCCAGAGGCGAGCCACCCATCGGCGAGGCGCGCCACGAGATCGACGATGAACACCACGCTTACGGTATCGCGCCGCGTTCCTTTAGCGCGATGATCGCGTCCCAGTCGTAGCCCAGCTCGAGCAGCACCTCTTCCGTGTGCTGCCCCAGCTCCGGCGCGATGCCGCGCGGCGCCGACGGCGTCGCCGAGAAGTCGCCCGGCGTCGCCACGATCTCGATCGGCTGCTCCGCGCCCTCGATCTGCTGGAACACGCCCGCCTCGCGCGACACCGGGTCGGCGATCATGTCGCTGATCGTGTTCACGGGCGCCCACCAGACGTTGTGCGCGTCCAGGATCGGCCCCCACTCGTCCATCGTCTTCGTCGCGAAGATCGCGTCCAGCTCCGCAACGAGCGCCGGGCCGTTCCCGCGACGGATCGTGATGTCGGCGAAGCGTTCGTCGCGCATCAGCTCCTCGCAGCCCAGCGCGCGACAGAGGTCCGGCCAATGTCGATCGGCCTGCAGCAGCAGCAGCCAGAACCAGCGACCGTCCGTCGATTGGAAGCAGTTGATGATCGGATTGACGGCATGTTCGCGGTCGTATCCCTGAATCGGCACGCCCAGCCGCAGCGCGAGCATGGTGTCCCACGCCATCATGTACACGCCCGTGCGCAGCAGCGAGCCCTGCACGATCTGTCCCCGGCCCGACTTCTCGCGCGCGAACAGCGCCGCGCAGACCGCGCCCGCGGCCGACATGCCCGTCATGTGGTCGCCCATGCCGCCGCGTTGCTGCGGCAGCGGCGCGCCCGGCGGCACCAGCGACGCCGCGACGCCCGCGCGCGCCCAGAACCCACCGATGTCGTACGCCGCGCGATCGCGGTTGGGGCCTTCGGTGCCGTAGCCGGTGATCTGGCAGTAGACGAGGCCCGGGTTCGCCTGCGACAGCGTTTCGTAGTCGAAACCGAACTGATCGAGCACGCGCGGCCGCATGTTCGTCACGAAGACGTCCGCTTCGTCGAGCAGCTTGCGCGCGATCGATCGCGCCTCCTCGTTCTCGAGATCGAGCGCGATGCTGCGCTTGCCCCGGTTATCGACCTCGAACGGCGGGTTCAGCGCGCCCGGCGCGCCCAGCGCCGACGCGAACAGCCCGCGGAACGGATCGCCCGTCGGCGGCTCGATCTTGTCGACCTGCGCGCCCCA
>JBGQHA010000324.1:0-3425 GCA_041497735.1 Dehalococcoidia bacterium
CCCTGCCAGGAGCCCGGTAAACGAGTACGCCCCACTGCCGTCTGTCACGGCATCAACATTCATTGGACCGCGCAGTTGGATCGTCCAGCCGGCAAGGCCGGGGTCGCCTGCTTCTCGGTTGCTGCCGTTGCCGTTCAGGTCTTCGAACTTGACGCCGGCAATGGAGCCGCCGCCGCCGATGGTTGCGTAATAGGGGTCCTGGTTGCCGCTCCGCGAGTCCGTCCACAGCGCGTGCGCGGCCCCGCCCGCCGACGCGATGCCGTTGTAGTCGCCGAAGAAGAAGTTCGGCGAGGCAAAGTCGACCCTCACATTGGACGACTGCGTCGACACTCGCGTGTTCGCGCTGAACGAAGTGCCGCTGTTGGTCGAGCTGGCGAAGTACAGATCGATCAGCGGCGTCGCGTCTCCCCGATTGGCGTCGTTGCGGTCGTCGTACCAAACGATGTCGATCTCTCCGTCTGACGCGTCGACCGACATCCGTGGGAAGAACTGGCTGAAGAATTCGCCCGCCGGGTTCGTGTCGTCGTTCACGCGGATCGGAACGCTCCAGTTGTTCCCGCCGTCTATCGAGCGGGAGAACATGATGTCCGAATCATCCGTACCGGATGGATCTTCCGCCCAGACAGCGTAGACGTTATTCACGTTCGTCGGGTCCGCCACGATCCAGGAGTGGCTGTTCACCCTGCCAAGCGGGCGAACACTCTTCGAGGTGTCTGGGTTGCCGATCGCGGCGAAGGTGCGGATCACATGGTCCGTCCCTCCGGACAGCGCCCCGAAGGTCTGGCCGCCGTCCGTCGACTTATCGATCAACGTCCGTGCTGAGCCCGACGTGCAGCAATCTGACCAGGCCACGTACACGGCGCCGTCCGTACCCACGGTGATGCTCGATCCCTGCACCAATCCCGGGTTGCCGTCGTTCACCTGGAAGTCGCCGCATGCTCCGGGACATCCCGTGAACGTAGCTCCACCGTCGGTCGAGCGATTGAAGCGGATCGCCGACCCGCCTGTGAAGCGAGTCGCCGACACGTACACGTTGCCAAGGTTTGAGCCGGCGCTTACGGCATCGACCGCGAGCGCGCCTTTGTCGTACACCGTGCTGGTCCCGGCCCCCATCGTGAGCACCGACGCGCCATAGTTCGCTCCCTTGTCGGTCGACTTGAACAGGAACTGGGTGTCCTGGATGCCGTTGCCGCTCGCGTCGCGATTGAAGTTCATGCACATGTAGTAGGCATTCCCCGCAGCGTCGTACGCGACGTTCGGATCTCCCGCGGCTGTGTACCCTGTCACGGACGCAAACGTGCCACTGTCCGTCCAGTTAGCGCCGCCGTCCGATGAGCGATATCGCCCGCACGACGAATCCCCGTTTCGATAGTCGTTCGCGCCGCCGAGGAGGTTGCTGTTGTTTGTCGGATCCACGGCGATCGTGGTCTCGTTCTGCGCACTGCCATTGGTGCTGGCTGCCACGTTTGTGCCGGCAAATGGCAAGGCCGCCTGCGCGTCTCGCGTCAGCGCGACGCTGAACACCAGGAGCGCCAGTAACGCCCCTCCCACAAGGCCTGCTCGTAAGCTTCCGCTGTTTCCCCTCATGATGACCTCCTCCTGCGCTGGTTACTTGTCGACGACATACTCTGAGGAATACACAGTTGCTGTCGGTCCCGTTCGTGAGCCGACCGCGACGCCCAGCTCGAGCCGGTACGTGCCGGGCCCCAGCTCGGCATTGCCCGTCGCACTCGGATCGAGCGTGAAGGTCAGCGGCACCCCGGGCTTGATCTCCACCGTCCCGGGTGGCTGGCTCGTCGTGCAGCCTCCGACCTCTAGCCAAGTTCCGTTCGTCTGGCGCTGCACGCCGATGATCGTGCAGAATGTCCTTCCCGACGTCGCAAACACTGACACGTCGCCGGCATTGCGGATCGTGACGGTGGCGTGCTCGCCTGCGGCGTACTGCGTCTTGTCCGTCATCACGGATAGCATCAATGCCTGTGGCGGCGGCGTCGCGCCGGTCTGCGTGGTGGACAGGGTAGTGGGCTGCGTGACCACGGTCGACGCTACGGTCACGGTAACGTTGCTGGTGATCGTCGGCGATCCGGTGCGCGTCGCGGTAGCGACCCCGTCTGCGTGAGAGCGCGTCGCCGGACTAACGGACGAAGTCGGGTGTGGCCCGGCGTTCTGATCACCGCAAGCGAGCGCCAGTGGTGGTAACAGCAGCACGGAGCCCAACACGAAGGCCCGCATGTCGGTGGCGACGAGCCCTTGCGCGATCTGCATGCCCCTCCCGATCTTGGCGATTATTCGCCCCAACTTCGATCTGCTCCTTTGCGAGCGAACACAAGGAAACGACGGCCACCGCTGGTCAACCTGCTGGCGTTTGCTCACCCAGCCGACGGATGGGCGCTGCCTGCATCGCAAGAGCTATGTAGGCGGATAGCCACCGGACGCCTCCCAGTATATGTGGGCCACGTATGGTGTCAAGTGATTATGGTCAACTTGCGAGATTCATCCAAGCCCCTTGCGGCCGAACGCCTCATCCGTTCGGCCGCATACACTAGTGGAACTCGCACTCAGGCGAAAGCCACCGGTGTGCCCTGCGGTCCGCCGTAGAGCAGCTCCGGCGAAGCGGACGTGGGCACTGGGACGGGCACCGGCCCGTGAGAGCCTGGCTGCTGTGTCGCTCCGGCGGGAGCCATCCGGAGCCCCAGGGTCACCGCGCATACGCTGACCACCGCTATGCTAGCGAACACCCCACGAACTCCCGTTACACGGCGGGACCTCCGCGACGCCTGGCTGCACGAGCCCACCACTCCTGACTTCCTGGACTGACTGCTTCTGCTGCTTACCTGGCTTACTGTGGTCATCTTCTTCCTCCTTCTCCAGCGCTTTGTTCTTGCTTCTGCATCGATACTAGGCTTCCGTCAGGGTGCTTTCGATTGCTGCGCGCTTACAAAGCGCTGACAGACTGCCGTTTGACAGCGTGCGCTAAGCCGTGAATACTCGGGGGCATGGCAAGCGCGAAGCTGGTCGTTCAGGCGCCGGGTGGTCAACGCCACGACTTCCCGCTCCTGGCGCCCGCGGTAACCATCGGGAGGAGCGCGCAGTGCGACCTCGTGCTGGACTACGGGTTCGTGTCTCGCCAGCACTCTCGCATCGAGCGGACGAAGGACAGCTATCTCCTCATCGACTGCGGGAGTACCAATGGGACCTACATAAATGGGAGACGCATCGGTGAAATGCAGCTGCTGACGTCTGGCGATGAGATCGCCATCGGGGATGTCGTCATAACGTTCCTAGACTCGTCGGTGGAGGAGATAGCCCCCACACTGTTCAGACCGATGCCGGCCGACAGTCCGATCCGCTGCGACTCTTCGTCATGGCGGGTCTGGGTGCGGGACACGGAGCTAGAGGTGCGGCTCTCACTGCAGGAGTTCGAG
>JBGQHA010000325.1:0-3421 GCA_041497735.1 Dehalococcoidia bacterium
ATGCGCCGGAGCGATCGCTTCTGGGGCGCGATCGCGGGATTCGTGCGCGGAACGAACAGCTACTCGCGCTTGCGCCGGCGCCTCGGCCCGCTCGCCTGGGCGATCGATGGGGTGGCGGCGCTCTCGTCTCCCTCACCCCCGCCCCCTCCCCCTCGGCGAGGGAGAGGGGTGACCGGCAGATCGGGGTGAGGAAGTGCGCTATTTCGCTATCGTCTTTCCCGCGCTAGCGCTGCTGCTCGCTGCGTGCGGCTCGAAGTCGCATCGATCGGCTACGCCAACGCCCGGCTCGTCCACAGATCCATTCGCCTTTAGCACTTCAGCCGGCACCGCGGACGATCCTACGGCAGCCCGCTGGCAAGGACCGACGCTGCCGCAGATCATCGCCGACAAGCTGGTGCAGATCCTTGATACGCCCGGCGGGAGCGCTCTGCTGGCGACCACGGTCTGGCGCTGCGATGGCGGCAAGGTGCTCGCCTGTACGGTCGGTGCGAACCTGAACTGCGGGCAGGCGAACACGAGCCGGGAGCCGACCCTGGCGATGATCAATTGGTGTGCCGACGCCTCGAGCTTGGACATCCCGGCCTCGGTCTCCGGCCACGAGACGATCTACGCCTGGGCCTGCCAGGACGGCGCGCCCGTCATCGTCCGGCAGTACTGGACGCCGGACGACCGCGCCTTCGTCAAGGAGGTCTGGCACCAGATCACGCCTTAGGGGGCTCCCCGTATTGACAACCCTTATGTCGGGCCAGTAGACTGAGGGCCGATACTCCTGGAGAAGCCATGAAAGCAGCCATCATCAACCGCAGCGCTTCCGCTCAGACCCTGGGCCTCCTCGGCCTGGGCCTGCTGCTGCTCGTGCTGGTACTGAGGTGAGGTCCTCGGCTGCGTAGCTATTCGCACTAGCAAGCACCACGAGGACCGGCCCCGAAGCAATCGGGGCCGAAGTATTATCGGAGGAATTGAGATGACGAAACTGACCGGAGCCCAGATCGTGATGGAATGCCTCGCCCGCGAGGGGACCGAGTACATCTTCGGCTACCCGGGCGGCGCCAACCTCCCTCTCTATGACACGCTGCCCCAGTACCCGCACATCCGGCACGTACTCGTCCGGCACGAGCAGGGCGCCGCCCACGCCGCCGACGCCTACGCCCGCGTGTCGGGCAAGCCAGGCGTCGTGTGGGCCACCTCCGGCCCCGGCGCGACGAACCTGGTCACGGGCATCGCGAACGCGTGGATGGACTCGGTGCCGCTCGTGTGCATCACGGGCGCCGTGGCCACGTGGCTTATCGGCCGCGACGGCTTCCAGGAAGCGGACATCACCGGCATCACCGTGCCGATCACGAAGCAGAACTGGCTCGTCCTCGATGTGAACGACCTCGCGTCGACGATCCGGGAGGCGTTCCACATCGCGACGACGGGGCGGCCCGGCCCGGTGCTCGTCGACATCCCGCGCGACATCCAGCAGCAGATCACCGAGTTCGAATGGCCAGAGAAGATCGATATGCCCAACTACCGACCGGTGACGAAGGGCAACGGCGGACAGATCAAGAAAGCCGCCCAGCTCATCGCCGAGGCGGAGCGGCCGCTGATCCTCGCCGGCCACGGCGTCGTCATCTCGCGCGCGTACGATGAGCTTCGTGAGCTCGCCGAGAAGGCGCACATTCCCGTGATCTGCACGTTGCTCGGCCTGGGTGGCTTCCCTGGCTCGCACGAGCTGTTCATGGGCATGCCCGGCATGCACGGCATGTACTGGAACAACATCGCCATCGGCGAGGCCGATCTGCTGATGGGCATCGGCATGCGGTTCGACGACCGCGTGACCGGACGGCTGAAGGACTTCGCGCCGAACGCGAAGATCGTCCACATCGACATCGATCCGGCGGAAGTCGGCAAGAACGTGAAGCCGACCGTGCCGATCGTGGGCGACGTGAAGGCGGTGCTGCAGGACCTCAACCCGCTCGTGCAGCCCGCGCGCCACGACACCTGGTACAACCACATCATGGAGCTGCGGCGCGAGCACCCATCGATCACGATCCCGAAGGTCGATAAGGTGCTGCCGCAGTTCGTGATCAAGAAGATCTATGACATGTCGCCGTCCGACACCTACTACGTGACAGGCGTCGGCCAGCACCAGATGTGGGCGGCGCAGTTCTACTGGAGCGATAACCCGGCAGGCTTCGTCACGTCGGGCGGGCTAGGCACGATGGGCTTCGAGGTGCCCGCGGCGATGGGCGTCCAGTTCGCCAAGCCGAAGAACACCGTCTGGGCGTTCTGCGGCGACGGCGGCTTCCAGATGACCAACCAGGAGCTGGCGACGATCGTCGAGTACGAGCTGCCCATCAAGTTCGCAATCATCAACAACAACCACCTGGGCATGGTGCGCCAGTGGCAGCACATGTACTACCAGGATAATCTGCAGTCTGTCCGCCTCTTCCAGCCTGACTACGTGAAGCTGGCCGAGGCCTATGGCATGCCCGGCATCCGCGTGTCCGAGAAGGCCGACGTTGAGTCAGCGATCGAGAAGGCGCTCCAGCATCCGGGACCCGTGCTCATCGACTTCGAAGTGGAGCAGCACGAGGACACCTTCCCGGCGATGCCGCCGGGCGCCTCGCTGTCGGAAACCGTCGATAGGCCTAAGGTGGAGGGCGAGATCGAGTTCGATCCCGCCAGTCGTCCCGAGAAAGTGAGGTCGCGATGAGCAAGCACACTATCGTTGCGCTCGTGCAGGACCACCCGGGCGTGCTCAACCGCATCGCCAGCAAGTGGCGACAGCGCGGCTTCAACATCGAGAGCCTCGCCGTTGGCCACAGCGAGATCCAGGGCCTCTCGCGCATGACCTTCACCGTCGACGGCACGACAACCGACGTCGACCAGGTGACGAAGCAGATGTACAAGATCATCGAGGTCGTGAAGGTCTCCGACCTGACCGAGCACGACATGGTGCACCGTGAGCTCGCGCTCGTGAAGGTCTCGGCGACGCAGCAGCAGCGCAGCGCGATCATCGAGATCGTGGAGATCTTCCGGGCGAAGATCGTCGACGTGGCGCACGAGACGGTGATCGTGGAGTGCGCGGGGGCAGACGAGAAGGTCGATGCGCTGATCCAGATGCTCCAGCCGTACGGCATCAAGGAGCTCGTGCGCACGGGACGCGTCGCGATGACGCGGGGCAGCGGCACGCCGCTCTCCGTCGACGGCAAGAAGTTCGAGCATCACCGGTTCCGGCCCGCCGGCGAAGGCAAGGCGAAGGTAGGGAGTTTGATTTAAGGAGCACGACGCCGCGGTTCGATTCGACCGCGGCATTTTATCGTAGGGGCGACCTTCAGGTCGCCACATGCAGAACGAAGATGGAGACTATGGCAGCACAGTGGCAGACATGGTGGCGAAAGAGGAACCGGCTTGATCGAGAGATCTATACCGGACC
>JBGQHA010000326.1:0-3421 GCA_041497735.1 Dehalococcoidia bacterium
CCCCATCAACTGTTCGGGCTCTCACAGGAATGCGTGACGTGGCGACCCAGCTGAGCGACGGCCTCTTAGGACCCAGAATGATCCGGCCTGCCACGTCTACGACTTCTTGTATCTTCCTGATCAGGAAGATACAAGAATGACGTTAGACAAGGCCCTGCCGCGCCGCCTTCGCCGCGAGCTCCGCACGGCGGTTCACGCCGAAGTGGCGCATGATCTTCTCGATGCGGTCCTTGATCGTGTGCGTGCTGAGGTAGACGCGCTCGGCGATCTCGCGGTTCGATAGGCCGTTCGACACGAGCTGCAGGATCGTCATATCGAGCTTCGTCAGCTCGCGGCGCTGGCCAGCCACCGGCGCGCGTGCGGCGCTGAGCTCCCACGCCATCGCGAGCGCGCCGACGCGCCGTCCGCCCCGCCGCACCCAGGCACCGCTCACCTCGACGCGGATCTGCTTGCCGTCGCGGCGGACGGCTTCGAGGACCACCGGTCGGATCTCGCGGCCGCTCTGGAACAGCTCGAGTGCGGGCGCGGCCTGCTCGGGCGTCAGGAGCTTCGTGAAGTGCTGGCCGACGAGCTCGCGCGGGTTCGTTCCCTGGTAGCCGAAGAGCTCGAGCGCGTGCTCGTTGAGGAAGAGAAAGCGACCTTCCAGATCGAGCGCAAGGATCGCCGCCCCGAAGCCCTCCAGAAAGTCCTGGTACTGAATCTCAGGCCCTTCGGTCTCTTGTGACGGCTGTTCTTCGCTTCCTGGCATCGATGTCCCCGCGGAGAGTGTAACGCTCTCGCGGTTAGTTATGTGACAACGCCCGCTTCTTTTAGGCGCGCGATCGCATCCCAGCCCAAGCCGAGCTCCTGCAGGACCTCCTCCGTGTGCTGGCCAAGCTCCGGCGCGCCCGCGCGCGGCTCGATCGTCCCGTTGTTGTACTGCACGGGGCTCGCCACGACGCGGCCCTCCGGCTTCGTCGGGTGCTGTGCGAGGTAGCCGTTCGCGACGGTCTGGGGATCGCTCGCGGCCTCGAGCGGCGTCTGCACGGCAGCAAAGACGCACTCGTTCGCCGTCAACCGCTCCGAGAGCTCGGGCAGGGCGAACGAGCCGACCGCCGCGCGGACCTCGGCGTAGAGCGCCTCGCGCTGCTCCGATCGCGCTTCGAACGAGGCGTACTTCGGGTCCGTCAGCAGATCTTCCCGATCGACGGCCTTGCAGAAGCCCGGCCAGTAGCGATCGCCCTGCATCATGTTCAGCGAGACGTAGCGGCCGTCCTTCGTGCGGTAGACGCCCACGAGCGGGTTCGGTGGCATGCGCAGCGGACCGCCGTTCGACGGCACGCGCGGGTCGCGGCCGAGCAAGTAGCTCGCGATGACGTCCGGCGCGAGGTTCCACAACGCCGTGCCCAGCAGCGAGACGTCGATCAGGCCGCCCTTGCCCGTGACGCTGCGCCGGAACAGCGCCGCGGCGATGCCGCCGGCGAGCGTCATGCCGCTCATCACGTCGCCGAAGGCAGCGCGCTGCATCACGTAGTTGCTGCCCAGCGGCGTCAGCATGTGCCCGACGCCGCTGCGCGCCCAGTACGAGATCGCGTCGAAGCCGGCCTTGTCGGCGTCGGGGCCGCGCTGGCCCTGGCCGTGGCCGCGCGCGTAGATCAGACGCGGGTTCAGCGGGGAAACGTCCTCGTACGTGACGCGCAGCCGCTGTCGCGCGGGCTCCAGGAAGCTCGTGATCAGCACGTCGGCGTTCGCGACGAGCTTCAGGAAGATCTCGCGCCCTTCCTCGGCCGCGAGATCGAGCCCGAGGCTGCGCTTGCCGCGGTTCATCTGCTCGACCATGTAGTTGTAGTCGCCGGTCTTGGCGATGAGCCCGCCCGCCATCAGCCCGCGCATCGGGTCGCCGCGCTGGGGGTGCTCGATCTTGATCACCTCGGCGCCCCAGTCGGCGAGAACCGCCGCCGCCGAGGGCACGAAGCCCCACTCGGCCAGCTCGATGACCTTGATTCCTTCCAGCAGCGGCTCCATAGCCATGGCGGCGGCAGCATAGCGCCGAGATTCGCGGCGTGTCAACGAGTCCGTCTCTGCGGGATGAATCCCGCAGCTTCTCGATTCTCTGAGCAGCCGCGGGTTTCAACCCGCGGGCCCGCTCTTACCCCCGCTTGCACGTTGACACCCTCTTCGAGCCGGACGTATGCTTATGCTCGCCCTACGAAGTACGCCGCCTCGCAAGAGGAAGGAGACCGCACATGGCTACAGCCACCGCACCGCGACTCCAGCTCAAGGATGTCGTCGGGAACGCCAAAGTCATCGATTGCGACACGCACTACACGGAGCCGCCAGACCTCTGGACCTCGCGCGCGCCGGCGTCGATGAAGGACAAGATGCCGTACATGAAGACCGTGAACGGCCAGAGCCTCTGGTTCATCGAAGGCGACAAGCCGTTCGGCATGGTCGGCACCACCGTCGTCGACAGCGCAGGGAACAAGCAGCGCGGCAAGCTGTCCATCGCCTCGTTCGAGGAGATGGACGAGGCGGCCTACAAGGTGAAGCCGCGCCTCGCCGTGATGGACCGCATGGGCATCTGGGCGCAGATCGTCTACCCGAACGCCAGCGGCTTCGGCGCGACGAAGTTCCTCAGCATCCAGGACAAAGAGCTCCAGATGGCGTGCTGCCAGATCTACAACGACGCTGTCGCCGAGTGGCAGGCGGACTCCGGCGGCCGCCTCTTCCCGCAGGCCCTCCTCCCCTTCTGGGACCTCGACGCGACGCTCAAGGAGGCCGTGCGGATCAAGGAAGAGCTCCACCTCACCGGCATCACGCTCACCGACAAGCCGGAAAACTTCGGGCTGCCCGACTACGGCCAGCCGCACTGGCAGCCGCTCTGGGAGCTGATCAACGACTACCAGATCCCGATCGATTTCCACATCGGCGCGGGGCTGAAGACGTTCGTGCTTGAGGACTTCTCCTGGGGATCGTTCGGCCCGCAGCGCAAGCTCGCCTCCATCGCGACGCTGATGTACATGTCGAACGCCTACATGGTGAACTGCTTCATGCTCAGCGGCCTCTTCGACAAGTACCCGAACCTCAAGCTGGTCTCCGTCGAGAGCGGCTGCGGCTGGGTGCCCTTCGTCATCGAGGCGTCGGAGTATCAGTGGGACGAGATGGCGCCCGACGAGGCCAAGGGGCTCCAGCGGCGCCCCGCGCAGTACTTCAAGGACCACATCTACGCCACGTTCTGGTTCGAGGACTTCGGCGTCAAGCACTTCATCGAGATGATCGGGCCGAACAACCTGCTCTTCGAAACGGACTTCCCGCACCCGACGTGCCTGTACCCCGAGTCGCAGGCGCACCTCGCCAAGGTCCTGCAACGCCTCGATCCCGGCGTGCGCAATCGCGTCTGCCAGGACAACGCTGCGGAGCTGTACAAGATCCCGCTGCCGGC
>JBGQHA010000327.1:0-3415 GCA_041497735.1 Dehalococcoidia bacterium
ACCCTTGGCCGCGTAGCCGTACTTGTGCGTATCGGCTGAAATCGACGTGACGCCGGGGAGGCGGAAATCGAAAGGTGGCACATCGTAGCCCAGCCTTTCCGCCCAGGGCAGAAGGAATCCGCCGAGGCACCCGTCCGTGTGAAAGCCAACCCCTCGCGAGCGGGCCAGTTCCGATAGCTCTCCGATGGGGTCGATCACGCCGTGCGGGAACTGGGGGGCGGAGCCGACCAGTACGATCGTGTTTTCGGTGATCGCCTTCTCCGTCGTCGCCACGTCCGCCCGAAAGTCGTCTCCGAGAGGGGTCCGGACGACGTCGATATTGAAGTACTCGCCCGCCTTGTCGAAGGCGGCGTGAGCGCTGGCCGGCGCGATCATCTCGGGCTTCGTAATGCCCTTCTTCTCCCGCGCGTAGTCGCGGTAGGTCTTCATGGCGAGGAGAATGCTTTCCGTACCGCCGGATGATACCGTCCCGCAGATCTCGTCAGGCGTGCCGGGTTCGGCGCCGGACTTGCCGGCGCCGAGCATCGCTGCCGCCATTGCCACGATCTCTGATTCGAACTTGATGGCGCTTGGCCAGAGGTCGGCGTGCAGTGGGTTGGCTTGGGAGTTGACGGCGTAGACTTCGTTGAGGAAATCGATGTGGTCTTGCGCGCCGTGGTAGACCGCGCCCGATGCGTAGCCCTTGCCCCAACGCGCCGCCTCCAGCGCGCGCATCTGCTCCATCTCTGCCAGGATCGCCTTTCGCGGCCGTCCTACCGGAGGAATGCTGGTGTAGGTCGTGAAGCGCTCGCGGTACGACTTGATGGTCGCCGGCTCTTTCGAGGCGGCGCTTTTGTGTGGCTCTTCTGTTTCTTGAGTCATGAGCTCTTCTCCCTAGCAATGCACTGCCGGCGCGCCCGGCGGGCCGCTATTCCCTCTCGTTCAGCCGAGCGTACGCCCGCCTGTTGTTCTTATAAATGGTGAGGAACTCCTCGTAGAGTTCGTCATAGATGTTCCGGCAGTCAGCGTTGGGCCGGTACGTCTCGGCAATCTCCACGCGCTCCGGGAGGTCATCGAAGGTCATGTATCCCAACGCCACCGAGGCGGCGAAGGCGCCGCCTCGAGCGTTCGCCAGTCTTGGGTCTTTAACCTGGCGGATCGTGCGATTGAGCACATCCGCGTGGATCTGGCACCAGAGACCGGAGGAGGCACCGCCTCCTACGAAGTTGATCTCGTCCAGGCGGCGTTTCACGAATCGCTCGACATAGTGGTGCATCCACCGGGTATTGTAGGCGACCCCCTCGAACACCGCCCGGATCAGATGGGCGCGGGTCGTCTTGAGCGACTGGTTGAAGATCCCGCCACGCACGAGGTGGTCTTCAACGGGCGTGCGCTCGCCGTTGAGCCAGGGTGTGAAGATCACCTTCTCGCTCCCCGGTGCCACGCGCGAAGCGATGCGGTTGAAGCCGTCGAGAGCATCGGGTGGAGCAGGACCGCTCGATAGCTCGTCGTCGGGCCAGAAGAGCTGATCGCGCAGCACGGTCAGACAGGCGCCGGCGGTGTCCTGCTCGGTGGCGACCAGGTAACGGCCCGGTATCCCCGACGGTAGCGACGTAATGCTGTTGAACAGATCCGTCCTCTTGAACGGCACATGGCAAGTGAGCCACGATGATGTGCCGATGTAGAGATGCGGCTGGAAGTCCCTCACCGCGCCCGAGCCGATGGCTGCCGACTCCGTGTCTGGCATTCCCATCACCACCTGCACGCTCTCGCTCAGTCCGAACTCCGAGGCGATCTGGGGAGTGATGGGGCCGAGAATGGCGCCTGTAGGCTGGAGTTCCGGCAGCTTCTCCGGATCGATACCGGCCATCGCGATAAGCGTAGGATCGTACGTGACCTTCGAGAGATCGCGGTTGTCGGTTAGCCAGTGGCCGGCAATGGAGTCGTAGGAAGCCGCGGCCCTGCCGGTGAGACGCAGGTTGAGATAATCCATAGGCTCGAGGAACTTGAACGTCTGCCGGTAGATGTCGGGGGCTTCGTTCTGAATATAGAGGATGTGGCTGAGGGAGTCCTTTCCCGTCCTCGACGGGACCCCGCCGGTTAGGCGTAGCCATCGCCAGAGCTTCGATGCGCCGTATCCAGCAACCCGAGGCCATCCGCGGGTGACGCGGGTGGCATACTTGGCACCGCGGGTATCCATCCAGATGATAGCGTTCATCAGGTGATGGCCGTCGCGGTCAACGGCGACGGTGCCCATCCACTGCGTCGTACAGCTGATCGCCACGATGCTCTCAGCGGGCACGAGACCTCTGCCGAGCAACCTCTTGGCGGCTGTAGTGATGGCCCGCCACCAATCCGCGGGGTCCTGTTCAGCGCCCCCGCCCGGAAGGAGCAAGAGATCGGTCTTCTCGAACTCGTGGCCGACCATCGCGCCGTCTACCGAGACGATGGCAACTTTGGGGCCACCCGTGCCCAGATCGATAGCCACGATGTACTTGTTGCGATCGGTAGCCATCGAGACCTCGCCGGGCTACTGCGAGCCCGCCGGCTCCAAGTTGAGCGCTGCTTCGGTCACTCTCTCAACCTGTTGCCGGTCCCAAGGCATGGGGTGGGACGCTCCAACGAGCCAGCCGAGGGTCAGATCGTCGTAATGGCGGCTCAGGGGATGGCCGCACTGTCCGCCGTAGATCGTGCTGCGCGAGTTGTTGAAGTCGGCGAAGTCGATGACCTGGCGATACGAGGCGGTCGGCAGCGTCACGTCGAACGGCTCCAGCGGGTGGTAGGAGTTCTGAAAGACGGTGTTGGCGTCGCCGCGCACCGGATACGGCCCGCGCGAGAAGAGCCGGTCGAGCGGCTTGACCCGGCCTAGCGGGTGGCTGAAGCTAATGCGGTGCAGGTCGCCCCAACGCCAGCGGCGGGAATCGTCACCGAGCCGCTCGGCGAGCAACGCGGCCGTCTCGTCCAGGACATCGGCGCCCACCGATTCCCACGTCGAACGGCGACCATTCTCAGCCGGGAACCAGTCGTCGCGTCCCTCTCGGACCGCGGCGACCAGGTTGGAGGCGGCGCGGTAGACGTAGCCGTTGGCTGGAATCATCACATGCGCTCCCTTTCCAAGGTACGTCTCGAGCGCTTCGTCACCCAGGCGAGCGCCAAAGACCTTCTGGTAGAGCGCGAGGTGGAACACCTGGAACAGAGCAGCGGCAGCGCTCTCTTCCGAGAGGCGGCCATCCCACGCGAGCAGCAGATCGCGGGCCATGCGGCCTCGCTCGCTGCGCGGCTCCAGCCTTCGTATGAAGGGCATCAGTTCGATGGCGGGCAGCGACAGGTCATCTACCTGCAGGCGCACCATGTCTTCCGGCGTCAGCGCCTCCCCTTCGGACAGGACATCGGCGATGCGTTGATGGCGGTAGCCGTCCGCCCAGTCGCTGCTCAG
>JBGQHA010000328.1:0-3409 GCA_041497735.1 Dehalococcoidia bacterium
CGTGCTATATAATGTCACGCCGACGGTCCCCTACACCGCCGATTGAAATCGGCGGCATGAGGATGGATTCAAGATGAGTCAGGCAGTGAGCGAATCTGTCCCAGGCATCGACTTCGAGAAGCTGACGCCGTGGTTCAGCGAACACGTCGCGCCCGTCGAGAGCCTGCGCGCGACGATCGTCGGGCACGGCCGGTCGAACCTTACCTACCGCATCGAGGGCGGCGACGAGGCGTGGGTCTTGCGCAGGCCGCCGTTGTCGCATGTGCAGCCCACCGCCCACGACATGCAGCGCGAGTATCGCGTGATCTCTGCGCTCGCAGGCACGGCCGTCCCCGTCCCGAAGACGTACGCCGTCTGCAACGACGCCGGCATCATCGGCGCGCCGTTCTACATCATGGAGTACGTGCGCGGGCTCGTGCCCGTCGATCCGGCCGTTGTCAAGAGCAAGTTCGACGAGGCGCAGCGCCGCGCGTTGGGTGAGGAGCTGATCGATACGCTCGCCGCGCTGCACAGCGTCGATCCCGCGTCGGTCGGCCTGGGCGACTTCGGCAAGCCGCAGGGCTACATCGAACGGCAGCTGCGCCGCTTTACAGAGCAGTTCGAACGCGTGAAGACGCGCGAGCTACCGGAGCTGGCGGAGCTCGCGCGCAGGCTCGCGGCCAGCCTGCCGCCGGAGAGCGGCGTCGCGATCGTCCACGGCGACTACCGGCTCGACAACAGCATCGTCAGCGACGACGGGCATATCGCCGCCGTGCTCGATTGGGAGATGTCAACGCTGGGCGATCCGCTCGCCGACCTGGGCATACTGCGCATGTACTGGCGCGACCGCGACGGCGACAATCGATTCGTTGCGGCGGTGGGCAACCAGGGCGTGATCACGCTGCCCGGCTTCCCGACGTGGCAGGAAGCCGCCGCGCGCTACGAGCAGACGACCCGCCGCGACCTGAGCCGGCTCGATTTCTACATCGTGCTCGCGCACTTCAAGCTGGCGGTGATCCTCGAGAACATGCACGCGCGCTTCATGGCCGGCGGCACGGTCGGCGGCGGCTTCGAGGCGATCGGCGCGCAGGTACTCATCCTCGCGCGCGGCGGCCTCGCCGTGGCTGAGCACTCGAGCATAGCGAGCCTGCGGGGCTAGCGCCCTCACCCCTGCCCCTCTCCCCGAGGGCGAGGGAGATGCTAGCGCGGTCGCTGGTTGGGCGGCAGCGAATCGATCAGCGTCGCGTCGTACTGTAGCGTGAGGCCCGCGTCGATCGCGTTTGTCTGGCTATCGAGATTGACATCGCTCTGCTGCGGACAGCCGACGCGTTCCACCAAGCCGGCGTCATATTGCAACGTCACCACGACATCGATGGTGTTGATCGCTGTGTCGCAATTGGTGTCGCCACGCTCCAGCGAGCCGCAGGTCACCGCAAGCGTCTCGTCAGGATGATGTTCGCCATAGCTCATGAACGCTGAGTCAACGAGATCAGAGATGCCAAGCCCCTGCACAAGCGTAACTGAGCCGTTTCCGGCGCATGTGAATTGGAGGGCTGCAAGCGGACCAATCGAGGTGGATTCCTGCGCGCCAATGTTCCCGGCGCATCCTACCTGAGAAGACGAAGGGTGATCGAAGCTCTGTGCTGGGAAGCCGCAGTCCGGCCAGAGCGAGTTCCAAGTCTGATTCCCACGAATGCCGGCATAGCTTAGCGCTATATCAAATCCATCGTAACCCGTCATATTTTGGGGTAACGCGTCCACACTCGCGATGACGTAGAACGTGCTGCCTGGTTCCACGGAGCACTCGGTTGGATAGCCGGCGGCGGTGCTGCAGTCCGGAATGTTGTCGCCGTTCGCGTCGATCGAAATTGAGAAATCGAGACCAGTCCTGGGTACTGCTGGAGTCGGCGTGGGGGGCGGACAACTTTCGCCCGGACAAGGCGTTGGCGTTGAGGTCGGCTTGATCGTCTGCTCCACAAGATCGACGGGGGTCGTCCTGAACGAGTCCCAATTCGAATCGCCTATCCCGAGCTGGCCATACCCGTTATTGCCCCAGCAAGCGGCGCTGCCGTCAACTCTCACGGCGCAGCTATCAAACGCCCCGGAGGAGATGGCGATGGCTCCAGAGAGGCCCTTGACGTTGCTGGGGGTTGGACACTTCGATGGGCCGCAATCCCGGCCATCCCCAAGCTCGCCGCGGCCGTTCGAACCCCAGCATTTGAGATCACCGGCCGAAGTTAGGACACACATGTGCGTATACCCAGCATCAATCGCAACGGCATCGTCTATGCCGGGAACATCGACCGGCGAGAGGCCGTAGCCGAGACCCCAGCACTCTACGCGGCCAGTGTTCATGACGGCGCAGGTATAGCTTAGTGACCCCGCAAGCGATGAAACTCCGCTCAGGCCGGGAACGGGCACCGCCGTGAGACGGCTGATTTCCGTACCATCGCCGAGTTGCCCGTTGCCATTTCGTCCCCAGCAGAGAACCTGGCTGCTACTCGTCACGGCGCACGCGTGCTGACCGCCTGCGCTCACGGATACGGCGTCAGAGATATCGATGACTGCTCCCGGGATTGCGCTGTAGCCGGTTGTTCCCTGGCCCAGCTGTCCGTAGTCGTTGTAGCCCCAACATTCGACGCCGCCGGTCGCCATGACTGCGCAAGCAAACTCGTCGCCGGCGCTAATCTGCGTTACATCGGTACTCAGCCCGACAACGCTCTGCGGCTGGGCGCTAGATTCGGTCGTGCCGTCGCCCAGCGCGCCGAAGTGGTTGTCGCCGAAGCACATGACGCCGCCGTTGTCCATGAGCGCGCAGCCACTAAAGTAGCCTGTCGAAACGTCTACCACCGGAGCGGCAAATCCCGTTACATCGACAGGCATATCGCTCTGAGCGAGAGCCGCTGGCTCTCCCGTCTGACCCCAGCACTTCACGCCGCCCACGGTAGTCACGGCACACGTGGTGCCTTCGCCGGCAGAGATCGACGTCAGGCCGCCGATGGGGTTCGCGGCAGCGTGGTGGGTGGGCTGTGCAAACAGCATGAGCGCGGTGAACGCGGCGCACGCAACCGCGAGTATGATCGAGAGCGCCCGCCAGTGACCCATAACGCGCTCCTTGTGCCGATTGGAAATCAGCACTCGCTTCGGATGGTACAAACGTTACTCCCCTAAGAGTGACCTGTCAACCGCCGGACGAAGCCAGCCACCCCACAATCACTCCGGCCAGCTCCTCGCCTTTGTCTTCCTGAAGGAAGTGGCCGCCGCCGGCAATGGTCGTGTGCGGCTGGCTCTTCGTGCCGGGCACGCGCGCCTGGAAGGCCTTCTCGGCGCCGCGCGTGATCGGATCGCCGTCGCTGAAGGCGCAGAGGAATGGCTTCTCCCAGCGATCGAGCACCTCCCACGCCGCGCGGTTCGCCGGCGCGGCGGGATC
>JBGQHA010000329.1:0-3363 GCA_041497735.1 Dehalococcoidia bacterium
CAGCGAGGGCCCGCTGGTGCTCGTCATCGGAGACCTCTCCTTCTACCACGACATGAACGGGCTGCTGGCCGCGAAGCGTCACCACCTCCAGGCCACCATCGTGCTCCTGAACAACGACGGCGGCGGCATCTTCTCCTTCTTACCCCAAGCCCAGGAGCCGGAGCATTTCGAGGAGCTCTTCGGCACACCGCACGGGCTCGACTTTCGGCACGCTGCGGAGCTCTACGGGCTCGGCTATCGCCGCATCGACGGCTGGGAGACGTTTCGTCCGGCCTTCAGGGAGTCGCTGGAGGCACCGGGCGTGACGCTGCTGGAGGTGCGCACCAAACGCCAGGCCAACGTGGCCGTCCACCGCGACCTCTGGGCCGCGGTGTCGGAGGCTGTGCGCGCGCCCGTGTCAAGCTGAGGAAGGTCATGAGTCGCATCGCCGTCAACGGCGTCCAGCTCAACGTCGAGATGCAGGGTGAAGGGCCGTCGCTCCTGCTGCTTCACGGTTTCACCGGGAGCAGCGCCACCTGGGCCCCGCATCGGCACGCTTGGCGGCGTTTCAGAGCCATCGCCGTCGACCTGCTGGGTCACGGCGCCTCGGACGCGCCAGCCGATCCTGAACGCTACCGGATGGAGCGCTGCGTCGAGGACCTGCTCGCACTGCTGGACGCCCTGGGCATCGAGCGGACGGCGGTGGTGGGGTACTCCATGGGTGGACGTGTCGCGCTCCATCTGGCGCTCCGTGCCCAAGAGCGGCTATGTGCGCTGGTGCTGGAGAGCGCGTCGCCCGGCATCGAGGACTCCTCGGAGCGAGACGAGCGGCTGCGCAGAGACGAGGCGCTGGCGGAGCGTATCGAGCGCGAGGGCCTGGAGGCGTTCGTCGCCTACTGGGAGGCGTTCCCGCTCTTTGCCAGCCAGGCCCGCCTGCCCGCCGCCGCGCGTGATGAACTGCGACGCCAGCGGCTGCAGAACGACCCCTTGGGGTTGGCGAACAGCTTGCGCGGGCTGGGCGCGGCCAAGCAGGAGCCGACCCTGCATCGCCTGGGCCAGTTGCGCGCGCCCGTGCTGCTGCTGGCCGGCGCGCTGGACGAAAAGTACTGCCACCTGGCCCGGCGGATGGCGGCAGCGCTGCCCTGCGCCCGGCTAGAGATCGTGCCGGGGGTAGGGCACGCCGTCCATCTGGAGCAGCCGGCGGCCTTCCAGGTCACCGTGCAGGCGTTCCTGAACAAGCATCAACTGGAGGAAGGAAGGAGCTGAGATGTCAATCACGTGGCAACAGGTCCGCTCCCATCAGGACATCATCTATGAGAAGTCGGGAGGCATGGCCAAAATCACCATCAACCGCCCCGAGGTGCGCAACGCCTTCCGGCCGCTCACGCTCCGCGAGCTCCAGGATGCCTTCGCCAACGCCCGCGACGACCGCGAGGTCGGCGTCGTCATCCTGACGGGCGCCGGGACGGAGGCGTTCTGCTCGGGCGGCGATCAGCGCGTCCGGGGCGAAGGCGGCTACGTGGGCGACGACGGCATCCCTCGCCTCAACGTACTGGACTTACAACGCCAGATCCGGACGCTGCCCAAGCCGGTCATCGCCATGGTGGCCGGCTACGCCATCGGCGGCGGCCACGTGCTGCACATCGTCTGCGACCTCACCATCGCCGCCGACAACGCCGTCTTCGGCCAGACCGGCCCCAAGGTAGGCAGCTTCGACGCCGGCTACGGCGCCACGCTGCTCGCCCGGATCGTCGGCCACAAGAAGGCGCGGGAGATCTGGTATCTCTGCCGCCAGTACACGGCGCAGGAGGCGCTTGAGATGGGACTGGTGAACGCCGTCGTGCCCCTGGCGCGGCTGGAGGAGGAGACGATCCGCTGGGCGCGGGAGATCCTGGAGAAGAGTCCGACGGCCCTCCGCTTCCTGAAGGCGTCCTTCAACGCCGATACCGACGGCCTGGCAGGCATCCAACAGCTAGCCGGCGACGCAACGCTGCTCTTCTACATGACGGAGGAGGCGAAGGAGGGACGGAACGCCTTCCTAGAGAAGCGCGAGCCGGACTTCTCCCGTTTTCCCCGCTTTCCGTGAAGAGCCGGGCGTGAGCGCGATATCATCCAGCGACAGAGTGAGGCCGTGGAACGCGTGGCTCCTCGCCGCCCGACCAGCCACGCTGACGGCGGGCGTCGCGCCGGTCCTCGTCGGCGGGGCCGCGGGCGCTCATGAGGCGGCCTTTCGACCGCTGCCTTTCCTGGGAGCGCTGCTGGCCGCGCTCCTCATCCAGATCGGCACGAACCTGGCAAACGACGTCTTTGACTTCGAGCGCGGTGCCGACACTTCAGACCGGTTGGGGCCGCCACGGGTGACGCAGAGCGGCCTGGCCTCGCCCGGGCAGGTCCGGCTGGCGACGGGCCTCACATTCGGTGCCGCGGCGATCGTAGGCCTGTATCTCGTGGTTGTGGGTGGGTGGCCCATCCTGGTCATTGGCGTCCTCTCCATAGCCGCCGGCGTCGCCTACACCGGCGGCCCCTGGCCGTTGGGCTACCACGGTCTTGGCGATCTCTTCGTCTTCGTCTTCTTTGGCCTCACTGCCGTGGTCGGGACTTTCTATCTCCAGACCGGCGACGTGACGCCTCTGGCCTTCGCGAGCGCCGTGCCCGTGGGGCTGACGGTAACGGCCATCTTGGTCGTCAACAACCTCCGGGACATCGAGCCGGACCGCCGGGCAGTCAAGATGACCCTCGCCGTGCGTCTGGGAGATCGAGCCACCCGCTGGCAGTATGCCCTGCTCGTCGGAGGCGCGTATGTCCTGCTTCCCTCCCTAATGCTGGCCGGGGCATCCGCCTGGGTGTGGCTCCCCTGGCTGACCCTTCCCCTGGGCCTGGGCCTCTGCCGGTCGGTCGTCGGCGGCACTCAAGGACGGGCGCTGAACCCTGTGCTGAAACGGACGGCCCAGCTCCACCTGGCCTTCGGCACTCTTCTGGCCCTGGGGCTGCTCCTGTGGTGAAGGTCACCGGCCTCTCTTGGACGACCTTCCGCCTGCCGCTGCGGGCCCCTTTTCGGACGGCTGCCGGGGAGATCACCTGTCGCGAGGGGCTCCTCCTGCGCCTTAGCACTGATGCCGGCATCGTCGCCCTGGGCGAGGCGTCGCCTCACCCGGCTCTAGGGCCGGCGGCGGTACGAGAGTTCGAGGAGACCCTGGAGCGCCTGGCGCCGGGCCTCCTGGGCGCCGACGTGGACTGCCTGGAGGAGCTGGCGCCGAAGCTGCCGCCCGCTCTCGCCTGCGCCCTGGACACCGCCGTCCTGGACGCCCTGGCGCGGGCGAGAGGTGTCAGCGTCGCCCGGCTCCTGAGCGAGCGCCCCAGCGCCAGCGTGCCGGTCAACGCCAC
>JBGQHA010000330.1:0-3357 GCA_041497735.1 Dehalococcoidia bacterium
AGACACGAATCGCGCCGCACAAGAATATTCCTTCCTCGATTCCGGCCGTGCCATGCCGCACCATTCATGGTGCGGTGCTCGCGATCATCACGGGTGCTCCCCGCAGGTACCGGCCAGGTTGCCGCTCTCCGTGTTGTCGTGCACATCGACGGCGCCCGCGCCCGAGATGCAGAACGCTGTGCCGCCGTTGTTCCGGATCGTGTTGCTCGCAATGGTGCCGGTGCCGCCGTGCAGCACCTGCACGCCGATATTGTAGTTGTTCTCGATCGTCGAGCCGGTCAGGCTGAACGCGCCGCCCTCGGAGACAAAGCCGCCGCCGAGGCTGCCGCCGGGAAGCGGCAGCGAGTCGTGGATGTGCTCGTTCGAGAGGTCGCACATGCCGCGGTCGCCTGTCTGCGGATCGGGGTAGGCGCGGCACTCGATCGCGTTCTCGACGTTCGACCCGAAGTCGTCGCCCGATGCGGACACGTGCGCGCCCCAGGCGAACATGCCGGTGAGCTGGCTGCCGCTGATCGTGTTGCCCTGCAGGATCGCCGTGACGCCCGGAAAGATCACCACGCCGGTGCCACCGCTGTTGCTGACCGTCGTATCGCTCATGGCGAACGCGATCTGGCTGCGATAGGCGTCCGGGTTATCGAGGAAGCACTGCGGCGGGTCCGGGTCGCCGGCAGGGAGGTTCGCGCAGCCGGGAACGCCGGTGAAGATGTTAAGCGCGTTGCCGGCGATTGTGCTGCCCGCGATAGTCGTCGTGCCGGTCTGCTTGAGCGTATAGACGCCGCCCTGCCGGTTGCCCGACACGACATCGTCGCTCGCGTGCATCGTCGTGTTGTCCTGCGAGAGGATGCCGAAGTTGTTGTTCTCCAGCACGGTATTCTCGATCGTCACGTCCGAGTTGATCTGCACGATCGCGCCGAAGTCATTGTGGTCGTGCGCGTGGCTGTCGTCGATGCGCCCCGAGCTGCGCTGGTACTGGAACCCGATCGGCCCGCGCGCGGTCTCCACGTCGGAGAAGACGACGTTCGTGCTGTCGCCCGCGAAAGCGGCCTGCACGGTGCAGTCCTGCGCGCTGACGCCCCGGATCGTGATGTCCTGGCTGTTGAGCACCAGCAGGCACGTGTGGTGATCGGGGTTGTCGCTCACCTTCGTGCGGTCCGGCCCGAGGCCGGTGATGGTAATGTCCGACTTCTGATTGACGAAGAGACGGTCGTAGGTGCCATCCTGCAGGCAGATCGTCGTGCCGGACGACGCCGCGTCGAGCTCGTCCTGCGCCGAAGGCGGCGCCGCGGTTACGTCGCAGCTTGGGAACGCCGAGATGAGCCCGGCGACGTACTGCAGGATGAACAAGGAATCGATGCTGTTGGTGCCGCCGTCGCCGTTCACATCGCCTGCGCACGCGAGGGATGTGATGCGCCCCGCGGTGAACTGCAGCACGAGCGAAGCGTCGACGCTGGTGACGACGCCGTTGCAGTCGACGTCGCCAGGCGCAACCGCATTTGCCGGCGCGATCGCCTTCAATGCAATGAGAAGAGCTGAACCCGCAATGACTACAAGGGTTGCACCACCAGTCATTCCGAGCGCAGCGAGGAATCTCGCCGCTTGTTGGATCGTGCCCGTCACCTTCTTCATAAGCGCCTCGGTCAGGATCATGACTTACTGGATGAACCCGAACCCTCTAAGCTCTCGGACGATCTTGTCCCATACAGGGTCGGGGTTCTCGTTTGTAAAAGGCTCCCACACCTTAGGCGCCACGTTGGATGGGAAGTCGAGACCATCTTCCTTGAGGTATATGACCTTGTCCTTCAGGATCTCTTGCGCAAGGCCAATCTCGTGGACGACGTTTGGCCTCGGATACCTCGAAGTAGGATTCTCGTCGTCTCTGGTGGCAAGGATTATGGCACAGATGCAACTCCGCATCTGTTCACGAACGAGGTCATCGACTGCCATGCCGGAACTAGGCTCCTGCTCTACAACGATTGGATTGAACCCTAGCACCCGGACAATGCGCTCGATCTTAGCCAACATCGGCGGTTTGCCGCCATGCGAAACAAGTACATTCTTGTTGTCACTCGCCACCGACAGTCCCGTTCCTGCCCTCATTTCGTTCAAACCAAATTCAGTCAGCTGGTCAACCGCTGACTGAAAAACACCTTTTGCAGTTTGCAGCTGTTCTCGGTAGGACTCGATTCGTTGTTCTTTCGCGGCATGGATAGGATCATATCCAGAGATGAGTGTTCCGCCAGGCGTGCGATAATCAAGCGAGGAAAAACTCCGTGTGAGTTCGCTTTGTGCACCAAGCCAACGATTCATAGTCGAACGGGCGTTGAAGAGCCAACGGGTATGCCCAGCGTCATAAGGCGCACCTACCATCAGTCGATCAATTGCACTAATCAACTGAGTCAATTCAGTAATGGCCTTCGTGGAGTTCGCGTCCACTAGCGACGACGACCTGTGCTTCCCGCCAGCTTCTCTACCGCGCGGCGCGCGGCTTCGGCCATGGGCACGGTGCGGTCGCCGTACTCGACGCCGTACTTCTCGAGGATCTTGTAGCCTTCCCCTTCCCACGCGCCCGGAATGCGGAAGAAGAGGATCTTCTCCGACGGCTGGTAGCCCGACTCGATGACGCCCTTGATCACGCCGCGCGCGACGATATCGACGCGCGTGTTGCTGACGACGTTCATGATCACTGCGATCTTCTCCACGCCGGGCTTGCTCAAGATCAGCTTCGTCAGCTCGCAGGCCTTCTTCACACTCGGGTTGCCGCCGATCTCGCAGTAGTTCGCCGGCTTGCCGCCGTGGCGCTGCACGGCGTCGAAGATCGTCAGGCTGCCGCCGCCGGCGCCGATCACGAGCCCGAGGTCGCCGTCGAACTCGACAACGCGGCCCGCCACGCCGCGGTGATCGACGGCATCGACCCGCGCGCCGCGGCGCTCGAAGTCGGTCGGCGGGCGGCCCTGGCGCGTCTCGTCCTCATCGATGCCGAGCGGCGCGAGCACGTCCTTGTGACGGTCGCGCGCCTCTTCTTCCATATCGAGATGGCAGTCGAGCGCGACGAACGAGCCGTCTTCGAGCTGCGCGAGCGGATTGATCTCGGCCAGCGTCAGGTCGTTCGCGATGAACGCGCGCGCGAGCCGGGTCGCGATGCCGGTAAGCGTCGTGAGCTGCCCGCCGCGGATGCCCAGCGACGACACGAGCTCCTTCATCGTGTAGTCGCTAAGGGGCAGCAACGACGAGAAGTGGCGCTTCGCGACGTGCTGCGGGTGCTGCTCGGCGACCTCTTCGATGTCGATGCCGCCCATGTCGCTCAGGATCGCGACGGGGCGCTTCGCGAGCGCGTCGTACGTGACGCCCAGGTAGTAC
>JBGQHA010000331.1:0-3353 GCA_041497735.1 Dehalococcoidia bacterium
CACCGCGCTCCCGGATTTGTATTTCGATGAAGACGTGCGCGAGCGGGAAGCCGCCGTATCATTCCGCCGCGCGCTCGAGGCGCTGCGCATTTTGCGGCCGCTCCCGCTTGCGACCGCCGTCTTCACCGACGCCACGTCTTTCCAAACGCCGCGCAAGACGCTTTTCGCGCAGCTCCTCGCGCAAGCGGACCAGGTTTCGCGATTCGCCGTCACGGAAGGCGACAAGCTCTCGATCGTCGGCGAAAAATCCCCGCGGCCGGTTCTCCGCTCGCTTGCATAAAGGAAACTCCCATGGGCCGCACCGTTCTGACATTCGTTCAACTGATCCACGACGCCGCCGCGCGCTGGATGAAATTCCGCCGCGCTCTTCGCCGCGAAGACCAGCCATTCTTCGACCGCCTCTTCCGCCGCGCCCGCTTCTACACACAGGCGGCCACCTATCAGTGCCACGACAATCCCATGGAAGCGATCCTGCTCTCGATTGCGCTGGACCAGGAAAAGCGCATGGACACGCTCGAACGCGCGCTGCACGTGAAAAAAGAGGAGCTCCATGAAACTCCAGGGCTGGATCTTCGACCTCTATCCCTCCCCGCAGGGGATGAAGCTGTGGCTGATCGAGCCGAACCAGAAACGCCATCTTCTGATTGACCGCTTCGCGCCATCCTTCTACGCGGCTGGCTCGCGCGAATCTCTGCGCCATCTCCAGGCGGCGCTCGCAACGCGCGGTCGCGGCATCGCGTGCCGCCTCACGGAGCGCATCGACATCTGGGAGCGCGACCCGATCGAGGTGCTCGAAATTTCCGTCGCGCGCCCGAGCGATTATTCGGCGTGGTCGCGCTGGGTGCATCGCTTCGATTCCAGGCTGCGGCTCTACAACAGCGACCTGATGCTCGCGTCGATGTATTGCTGGGAGCGCCGCATTTTTCCGCTCGCGCTCGTCGAAATCGAAGCCGATGAAGAAAATCGCTTGCAGGCCATCGCCTGCCGCGACGATGAATGGGCGCTTGATTACGACACCCCGCCATTCGAAATCATGCAGGTGCGCCTCGGCGGGCTTTCCTGCATCGATCCAGCGCACGGCCGGCTCACATCGCTGGAAGTGGAAGTGGACGGCCGCTCCTATGAGCTCGACGAATCGGGCGAGCCCGCTGCCGTTGCGCTGAAGCATCTCCTCGAGCAGCACGATCCCGATTTGATCATCACCGACTGGGGCGATTCGACCATCCTGCCGCGCGTCCGCCGGCAGGCAGAGCAATTGCGGCTCGCGCTTCCCTTCAATCGCGATGCGGACGCGCGCGTGCAGCAGAGCCGCGCGCGGAGTTACATGAGCTACGGCCGCATCCTGTTCAAAAACACTGCCACCACGCTTTTCGGCCGCCTCCACGTGGACACGCAGAATTCTTTCATCGCTGATAAATGCGAACTTGCGGGATTGTGGGAACTCGTGCGCGTCACCAAATTGCCGGTGCAGTACGCCGCGCGCACCACCACCGGCACCGGCATTTCCTACATGCAGATGGAGCTCGCGCATCGCGACGGCGTGCTCATCCCCGAGCAGAAGGCCGAGCCCGAAGATCCGAAATCGCCGGACGAATTGCTTACCGCCGACCGCGGCGGGCTCGTCTTCGTTCCCAAGCTCGGATTTTTTCCGAATGTCGCCGAACTCGATTTCGTCAGCGAATATCCCAGCATCATGGCGCGTTTCAACATCTCGCCCGAAACCGTGAATTGCCTGTGCTGCCCGGAAACGCCGCGCGTCCCGGAGCTCGGCTATCGCGTTTGCCGGCGGCGCCGCGGCATCACCAGCCGCGTCGTCGAGCGGTTGATTGCCAAGCGCGCCGAATGGAAGCGGCGCATGCGCGAGGGGCCGGTTCTCTCCGGGAATCGCAACCAGCGTTACAAGCTCGAGCGCGACGCTTTGAAATGGCTGCTGGTCTGCTGCTTCGGCTACACCGGCTACAAAAATGCGCGCTTCGGAAAAATCGAAGCGCACGAGGCGATCAACGCCTACGCTCGCGAAACGCTGCTTACTGCCAAGGAGATGGCCGAAGGCCGCGGCTTCGAACTGATCCACGCGCTCGTGGATTCGCTCTACGTTCAAAAACCCGGCGCCACGCGCGAGGATTATGAAGAGCTCACGCGCGAAATCGCCGAACGCACGCGCCTTCCGCTCTCGATTGAAGCCATCTACCGCTACGTCGTCTTTCTGCCGTCCAAGCAATTCGAAGATGTTCCGGTGCCAAACCGCTTCTTCGCCGTCAGCGAAGAAGGCGAGCTGAAAGTTCGCGGCCTCGAATCCCGCCGCCACGATACGCCGCCGCTCATCGCTCGCATGCAGAAGGAAGTGCTCGCGCTGCTCGCCGAGGCGCGCGATTACGATGGATATTGCCGGCGTCTGGAAGAAGCTGTGCGGCTCGTCGAGCGCTATGAAGACCGGCTCGCAAACGGTGAAATTCCCGTCGAAGATTTGATCGTCAGCAAGCGGCTCACGCGCGCGCCGCGTGATTACCGCAAAGCCAGCCACACCGCCATTGCCGCACAGCAGCTTTTCGGCCGCGGCGTCCGCCTGCGCCCCGGACAAACCATCGAGTACATCATCACGGATGCAGACTCGCGCGTGCCGAATGATCGCGTGCGCGCCTTCGCCGCCTGGGAAGGTTTTCACGGCTACGATCGCGCGAAATATCGCGCGCTGCTCCGTGAAGCCTTCGCCCCTTTCCTCGCACTCGCCCCACAGATCGAAACTCACCCGGCTCAAACCGAAGCGGCAGTTCTTGCTGACTAACGTAACAACAAATGAGCTCCCAGACTTGCTGCGCGGGCGGCGAAGCGCGATACTCGAAGCCATGAAGCGAGGCGCGCAATTCCTGGCGGCAATTTTCCTGCTTGCATGCAGTGCATCAGTGTTGCTCTCTCGAGCGGCAAGCGCTGATGAACTCAAACTGAAAGACGGATCGAAGATCACCGGCACGATTGTCGGATTCGAAGAGAACTCATTCAAAGTGAAGACCAGCTACGGCTACGCCGTGGTGCAGAAGGATCAAGTTGTCACCATCACCATGTCGGACACGCCGGCGAAGCCCGAGAGCGAGAAAAAACTCGAGCCAACAACAGAGAAACCTGCGGCGCCGCCGAAACCGGCCAAAACAGAAACCGTCGTCGCCCCCGCACCTGCGACCACTGCAAGCAAGGCCCCCGCACCAGCCGCGAAGGAGTCCAACCCTCCGGCTCCGGCCGACCCGACGAAAACGGCGAAGAAAGAAACAGCGAGCGCTTCTACGTTCCCCGCAGCTTCTGGGTCGATGGCCAAGAGTTCAACTCCTGCAACGGCAGCGCCCGCTGCAGCATCTCCG
>JBGQHA010000332.1:0-3352 GCA_041497735.1 Dehalococcoidia bacterium
GCGCCGCCGATCTTGACGACCTCGATGCCGCGCTCGCGGATGAACTGCTCGATCTGATCGATGTCCATCACTTGGCCCATGGCCCTTGGCCCTTGGCCCTACACATCCAACCTCGCATACACGCCCAGGTGGTCGGAGGGGAAGAGCTTGTCGTCCAGCGCGTGCGGCTTGTCGAACGCAAGGCCGGCCTCGACGACCTCTGCGCCGGAGACGAAGATATAGTCCAGACAGCCCGGCGGCGACGGGTCGTACGTGTTCACCGGCGTCGGCCATGTCTTCTCCGGCTCGCGACCGTGCGCCGTCTCGTGCGCCGACGCGAAGCGCGACTTCATCAGCTCGACGGTCGGCTCGCCGGTATAGGCGTTGAAGTCGCCGGCCACGACGACCGCGTTCGCGCCACTCCAGGTATCGATCCACGCCAGCAGCCGCTTCGCCTGCGCGAGTCGCTCCTCGCGCGCCTCCGGCGGAAAGTAGAGGTGCGTGTTGTAGAAATCGAGCGTCGCGCCGCCATCGAGCCGGACCCGCATGCGCTGCGCCACACCTTCGTAGGACAGGTAGTCCAGCCCTTCGTGGGCGTCCACCGGCAGCCGCGACATCACGGCTTGCGCCTGCGCGTGGGCCACGCGGCCGGGCCGCCCCATGTGATAGGCGAGGTAGCGCCGCTGGTCGGTGATGTTGCTGTTCACGAGCCGGCAGAGCGAGATGCCCTGGTCGATCGTGAGATCGACTTCTTGCAGGCCGACCACGTCCGGCGCCAGCGCCACCATCTGCTCGACGACGAGCGGGCAGCGCTCGCCCCAACGGCCTACCTTGTTAAAGAGGTTGAGCGTAGCGACGGTGACAGCGGTCATGATCGCGCCGCCGCTGTTTCCAGCGCGCGTGTCACCGGCCGGCGCTGCTCGAACGAAACGTACTCTTGATAGCCTGCCTGCGCGACGAACGCGGCGAGGTCATCGAAGCGCTGGCCGAGCTTCTCCGGCTGGTGCGCATCCGACGCGAAGGTGATCGCGAGCCCGGCTTCGTGCGCTCGTTCGAGCACCGCCAGCGCCGGGTACGGCTCGTCGATGCGCTTGTAGCCGTTCGCGTTGACCTCCACCGCGCAGCCGCCGTCGACTGCCGCCTCCACAATCGCGTTGTGCAGCGGCGTAAACGATGTCGGGCGGTGGCCGGCGATCTTCGGTAGGTCCGGATGCGCGAGCACGTCGCACAGCTTCGCCGATGCCAGCTCGCGCAGCAAGGACGCATATTCGTCGAACACCGTGTCCGTGTCGCGACGATCCCACTCGGCGAGCACGAGCGGCGAGCTCATCTCATCGAACCCCCAGGCGCCCATCCAGTGCACCGAGCCGAGCACGATGTCCCAGTCGTACGGCGTCAGGAACCGCCGCAGCTCCTCCGCGCGGCCGGGCAGCCAGTCCATCTCCAGCCCGAGCGTCACCGGCAGCCCCGCCGACTTGCACTCCTCGATCGTGCGCACGTAGTCCGCGACGGAGCCCGAGACGTGGTCCTCCCAATACGCCCGCGCCGCCGCCCGCAGCGCTGGATCGTCGCGCTCGACGTCCCACCAGCCGAACAGCAGATCGAACGCCTCGCGGAAGCGAAACAGATGCTCCGTGATCGCGATCTGCCCCACGCCGCGCTCGCGCCCGGCCTCCACATACAGCTCGATGCGCTCGCGCGTCATCGGCGGCGCCTCGCGGTGGGGCTGCAGATGGACGTGGGAATCGGCGTACACGGCGCTTCAATCTACCAGAATGCGCTCGCTCCCTCACCTCGGCCTTCGGCCACCCATCTCCCTCGGCGAGGGAGAGGGGCCGGGGGTGAGGGAGTCCTCTTTCGGGGGGCGGCTCGTACTGGCGAGGCCTCGTAGGGACAGAGCTTTAGCTCTGTCCGGCCCGTAAGAGCACAGCCGGAATAGACCGGACCGGCTAAGGTCTGTCCCTACGACCATCACCAAAATTGAAGCCGCGGGTTTCAACCCGCGGACCAACGATCGCTCACGGCGCCAGGCCAACGCCCCGTCCTTCGACAAGCTCAGGATGATAGAGCAACGTCGTTTTGGATCATGCTGAGCCTGTCGAAGCACGTCGACCAAGGCCCTCCCGCCTTCCCCTCCCAATATGCGAAGCCGCGGGTTTCAACCCGCGGACTAGGGATCCGTCACGGCGCCAGGCCCAGCGTCAGCACGCCCGCCACGATGAGCAGCGCACCAGCGATGCGCGCCCGGGTATAGCCCTCGTGGAGGAGGACGATGCCCAGCAGCGCCCCGAGCACGATGCCCACCTCGCGCGCCGGCGCGACGTAGCTCACGCGACTCGTCGTGAGCGCGACGAGCACCAGGATGTACGCCAGCGGCGCGAGCACGCCCGCCGCGACGATAGTCCAGCCGCGCGCCCGCCACTCCTCCCGCAAGGGCTGCCTCGCGCGATACGCCAGCGGCCAGAGGAGGAAGACGTAGCCACCGATGGAGAACTGGTTCAGCGTCACCGGCGAGAGGTAGTCGAGCGCCTTCTTGTCCCAGAGCGAGTACGTCGTGATCAGCACGCCTGTTGCCAGCGCCGAAACGATCGCCGGGCGGCCGAGGCCACGCAGGTGCTGGAGCAGCTCCCGCGGCTCGTCGGTCTGCGCCTGCACCAGCAGCACGCCGATCACGACCAGCGCGATGCCCAGGCCGGCCCAGCCCGAGACGTGTTCGCCCAGGAGCAGGACGGCCGCAGGCGGGATCAGCGCCGGCCCCATCCCGCGCGAGATCGGATAGACGGCCGAGAGGTCGCCGACCTGGTACCCGTACGACAGCAACAGCCCGTACGCGGCGTGCAGCCCGCCGCTGGCGACGCCGAAGGCGACCCCGCGCGCGCCGATCCCGTCGATGATCGCGTAGACGATCGCCGGGACGAGGAACGCCACGAACGACACGCCGGTGAACGACCAGAGGAACGCCACCTTATGTTCGCTGCGTTTGAGCAGGAAGTTCCAGCTCGCGTGCGCGGCTGCCGCGACCAGCACGAGCGAAAAGGCGGCGGTGGTCATGGACTGGCAGTCTATCAACCGGCCTGCGCCTGGGCGAGCGGCGCGATAGACTGGGCTTGGCGGGACGAACGGAGGTATTCATGGCCAGCATCGCGGCCCCGGCGCAGTCCACCTATCAGGAAGTCGTGCACCTCTTCGAACAGACCGCGGACGACCTCGGCCTGCCGGAAGAGTCCCGGCTCCTCCTGCGCATGCCATATCGCGAGCTGCACGTCGAAGTCCCTGTGCGCATGGACGACGGATCGGTGCGCGTCTTTCCCGGCTTTCGCGTCCAGCACAGCGGCGCGCGCGGGCCGTACAAGGGCGGCGTTCGCTATCACCC
>JBGQHA010000333.1:0-3345 GCA_041497735.1 Dehalococcoidia bacterium
CAGGCACTTCCCCTACCGTAGGGGGCATCACGGAACTCCCAAACGTTGCCGCGTCCCCTGGCACCAATCGAACCCAGATGGCGCTGGGCGCGCTGGCGACGCTGCTGCTGGTGGTGGTGGGCGCGATCGTCTGGCGGCGCCGCGCCGGCTAGTCGAGCGGGTTGTGGAAGCAGGTGCGCGCGCCGGTGTGGCACGCCGGCCCGACCGCGTGCACGCGCACCACGACGGCATCGCCGTCGCAGTCCGCAGCCACGCTCTCGACGTGGAGGATGTTGCCGGACGTGTCGCCCTTACGCATGAGGCGGTTTTCGGCACGGCTAAAGCGCCAGACTTCCTTCGTCTCGCGCGTCTTCTGGAGCGCCGTCTCGTCCATGTAGAAGAGCGTCAGCACTTCGCCCGAATTGGCGTCCTGGATGATCGCGGGCATCAGCCCGCCGCCCTTCGCGAAGTCCAACTCGATGCCGTTCTTTCCAGCCATAATCTTCGTCCTGACCTACCGCCGGTGACTACCCCTTGGCCCTTGGCCCTTGGCCCTTGGCCCTTGGCCCTTTCTAGAGTCGCATAGGAATGCCCCGCGCGGCAAGGTAGTCCTTCGTCTCGCGGATGCTATACGTGCCGAAGTGGAAGATACTCGCCGCGAGCACGGCGTCCGCCTTCGCCTCGAGGATCGCGTCGGCCATGTGGCGCGGCTCGCCGCAGCCGCCCGAGGCGATCACCGGTACGGGCACGGCCTCCGAGACCGCGCGCGTGAGCGGCAGGTCGTACCCGTTCAGGTGGCCGTCGGTGTCCATCGAGGTGAGCAGCAGCTCGCCCGCGCCCAGCTCGACGGCGCGCCGCGCCCAGACCACGGCATCGATGCCGGTCGGCTTGCGGCCGCCGTGGGTGTAGACCTCCCACATGCCTTCCGCAACGCCTTTCGCGTCGATCGCGACGACGATGTTCTGGTTGCCGAAGCGCTCGGCGCAGCGCGCGATGACCTCGGGGTCTTCGACCGCCGACGTATTGAGCGAGACCTTGTCGGCGCCCAGCTCGAGCAGCAGCCGCACGTCCTCGACTCTACGCACACCACCGCCGACGGTGAACGGAATGAATATCTGGTCCGCAACGTGCGACACCATGTCGTACACCGTCTGCCGGTTGTCCGATGACGCCGTGATGTCGAGGAAGACCAGCTCGTCCGCGCCCTGCTCCTCGTAGACGCGCGACAGTTCGACGGGATCGCCGGCGTCGCGCAGCTCGACGAACGAGATGCCCTTCACGACGCGCCCATTATCGACATCGAAGCAGGGGATGATGCGCTTGGTCAGCATAGTTCACACCAACGAGACGAACTCGTCGACTGTCATGTCGATCTCTTTCAGGATGTGGGCCAATGTGCTTCGCTTGACCGGATTGTGTCGCGGGATGATCGCCACGACATTCTTATCTGGGTGATACATCGAGAGGTGTTTCCCTTGCCGCCGAATGACGAAGCCTGCTCGCTCCAGCGCTTTGGCGATGCGCCGGTGCGATAGTTCGGGAACCTTGGTCACAGTGCGACTTCGACCTGGCGAACCTGCCCTCGATGCTCTTGCGCGATGTCTTCCCAGGTCGCCCGCCAGGTAAGGATGGCGTCGCGAATGTTCTCGAGCGCCTCTTCCTCTGTGTCCCCCTCCGAGACGCAACCGCGCAGCGACGGCACGTAGACGGTATACCCACCATCGTCGGACGGCTCGAGCACCACGTCATAGACGAGAGACTTACGCTGTTTCATCGCGACATCATTGTAGCCTATGCTGCCGCCACAGCCGCCAGCGCGTCGGGCAGGCGCACGCGGCCTTCGTACAGCGCGCGGCCGACGATCGCCCCCTCGACGCCCAGCGCGGCCAGGCGCACGAGGTGTTCCACGTCCGCGACGCCTCCGGCGGCGATCAACGGCGCCGGCGTAGCGCGCAGGAGTAACTCGACAGCAGCGTAGTTGGGCGACGTGAGCGTGCCGTCGACGCCAATGTCGGTGTAGACGAATCGCCGGACGCCCAGCTCGTAGAAGCGGCGCAGCAGCTCATCGACGCGCTGATTGGTCTGCTCCCGCCAGCCCTGGCCCGCGAACAGACCGTCGCGGCCGTCCACCGAGACGACGATGCGTTCGCCGTGCCTTCGCACCGCCTCCGCCGCCAGCTCCGGGTCGCGCACCGCCGCCGTGCCAAGCACGACGCGTCCAGCGCCCGCATCGATCCAGCGTTGCACTGCATCGAGGTCGCGCACGCCGCCCGCCACCTGCACCGGCACCGAAACCGCCGCGATGATCTCGCGCACAACAGCGTCGTTGACAGGCCTGCCTTCGCGCGCGCCATCGAGGTCGACGACGTGCAGGCGGGGCGCGCCCTCGCTCGCCCAGCGCTGCGCCGTGGCGATAGGGTCGTCGGAGAAGACGGTCTCGCGATCGTAATCGCCCTGGATGAGGCGGACGCAGCGCCCGCCGCGCAGGTCGATCGCGGGGATGACCTCCAAGAGCTAGCCGCCGCGCTGGCGGCGCATCTCGCGCTGGACCAGGCGTTCCTCCATCTCGCGCCCCCAGAGGTAGGGCGCCAGAAAACGAGAGACAAACTCCCAGCCCAGGAAGATGCCCCAGATGCCCGCCACCCAGAGCGACCAGTTCAGCCCGTTGCCCGAACCTCCGGTGCGCCAGTCGAGCAGGATGAAGATGCCGTTGAGGACAAGGTAGGTGAAGAGATGGCGCACGAACCGCAGCCGGCGTCGCACGCGACGCCGCACGGTCCAGTAATCGGCGGTGTGTTGCTGTTCCATATCGATTGCCTCCTCCTCGCCGTCCTCGCCGAAGTGGACGCGCCCGCCGCCGCCCACGTGAACGCGAAAGAACGGCATCTCGATGTCGACGATCTCATCGTCGTCGCGCGGGCTCATCGTCCCGGGGCCTGACCGCAGACGCCGGTCAGGAAGTTGTGGTAGAGCTGCAGCCCGTAGCGGCCGCTCTTCTCGGGGTGGAACTGCGTGGCGGCGATGTTGTCGCGCGCGATGGCCGAGGCGAAGCGCACGCCGTACTGCGTCTCGCCGATCACCAGCGACTCGTCCGCTGGGTCCGGGTAGTAGCTGTGGACAAAGTAGAAGTAGCTCTCGTCCGGGATGCCGGCGAAGAGCGGGTGCTCGCCCACTTGGGAAACGTTGTTCCAGCCCATGTGCGGGATCTTGAGCGCCGTACCTCCGCCGTTGGTCGAAGGCAGCTTGCGAACGCGTCCGGGTACGATATCGAGGCAGGGGTGCTCGCCGCCCTCTTCGCTGACGCTCAGCAGCGCCTGCATGCCCATGCAGACGCCCAGGAACGCCCTGCCGTCTGCGATATACCGG
>JBGQHA010000334.1:0-3341 GCA_041497735.1 Dehalococcoidia bacterium
CAAGCGCCCGGGCCACCCGTTACGGCCAGGGTGCCGACGACAACGATGAACAGCACTGCGAGCAGCACAATGCTCAGTATGAACCCGAAGACCATGCGGAAGATGGAAGCAGTGAAGAAGCTAATGAGGAACATGATGGCGGATCCCTCCTAGCGCGTCATGGCCTGGTGACGGAGTGCTCCGAGGCTACGGCGAACGGACAACATGGCTGATCAGGCCTCCGGTCGCGCTGGGCGATTGTACCACGTTGCTTGGCGGCAGCGTATGTGTCACCCGCCGTCAGTGGCCCTCTAGATCAGGGCTAGCGCCGCGGATATACTGCGGCGAAACGCCTGCATTGCCCCGCACGTTAGGGAGGGAACCATGACCGACACGACGTTGCCGGTGCCGCCGGAGTTCGCGTTCGAATGGGAGTCGCCTGAGGAGGCGATGCGCTTTTGGACCGCCGACCTGATGCACTGGCCGAACGGCATCTCGAACCTCTCGGCGACGATGGACATGCCGGCCTTTGGCCGCGGATTGAACAAGGCGTCCGAGACGCTGTGCATGCCCTTCCGGTCGATGGACTTCAAGTTCATCCGCGGCTACGTGTACATGTCTCAGACTCCGTACTCGATGGACCCGCGGGAGATGGGCCAGCGCATGGAGGCGATGCAGGGACGAATGATGAAGCATGTGCCGGGTCTGCTCGAACGGTGGCGGACGGCGTACGAGCCGGAAGTGCGGTCGATTAACGACGACACGTTGAAGGGCGACTATCGCAAACTGAGCGATCGAGACCTTTCACAGCTCCTGGACATGCTCGTCGCCAAGCGGGAGCGCGAAGGCGAGCTGCATTTTCTCGCCGTGTTCCCGGCCATGGGCGCGGCGATGATGTTCGAGCAGGTGTACACGCAGCTCCTGGGCCCACCGAAGGGGGGCGAGCACTTTCAGCTCCTCCAGGGCTTTCCGAACAAGAGCGTCGAGGTGGGCGATGGCCTCTGGCGGCTCGCGATCGAGGCGAGGAAGCGCCCGGCTGTGCTTGCCATCCTCAAGGGCACTGCACCATCCGCGACGCATCGCGCCCTCGTAGAAAGCGCGGAAGGGGAGCCGTTCCACGATGCCGTCGAAGAGTTCCTCGATGTCTACGGCTGGCGCGGCAACGAGATGGATGTCGCCGCGCCGACCTGGAAGGAAGACCCAACGACGGTCTACAAGCTCATCCGAGACTATGCCGCTCGCGGGGACTACAACCCCGAAGAGGAGTTCCGCTCTCTCGTCACTGCGCGGCAGGCGCGCGAGAAGCTCGCGTTCGATGAGATCGGAAACGGCGAGGCGTTGGGCATGTTCCGCGCGGTGCTAGCCGGCGCGCAGCAGTACTTGCCCGTCCAGGAGGACCACAACTTCTGGATCGACCAGCAAGGAGTCGCGGTGCAGCGAGTGCCCGTGCTCGACGCGGGCCGTCGATTCGCAGATGCCGGGCGGATCGATGATGCGAACGACATCTTTCTCCTCAAGTTCGATGAGGTGCAGGAGGCGCTGCGCGACGGCAAGAGCCGTCTGCAAGGGCTGGTGGAGCAGCGGCGTCGCGAGCAGGCGGAGAACAGCAAGGTTACCCCGCCGCCGGCTCTCGGCACGCCGCCGCCGGCGGAGGCGGAGGATAACCCGATGCTCGCCAAGTTCTTCGGCGCGCCGCCGGAGGCGAACCCCGATCCGCGCGTGATCAACGGCAACGGTGCTTCTGCCGGTTCGGTGACGGGCACAGCTCGCGTGATCCTCACCCTGGACCACGGCGAGCGGCTGCAGCAAGGGGAGATCCTGGTCTGTCCGGCGACGATGCCTCCCTGGACGCCGCTCTTCGCGCTCGCTTCAGGGATCGTCACCGATCATGGCGGCGTCCTCTCGCATACGGCGATCGTCGCGCGCGAGTACCGGATCCCGGCCGTGGTCGGCACGAAAGTAGGGACAGCGCTCATCAAGGACGGCCAAACGATCACTGTCGACGGCAACGCCGGGACGGTGAAGCTGGAGGCGAGATAACGGCGCGCGCCGGCCGCTCTCCCAACCTCACCCTGCTTCTGACCACCGTCGCGCTGGGCGGCGTCCTCGCGCCGCTCAACTCGACGATGCTGGCCGTCGCTCTGCCCGAGCTGAGGCATGACTTCTCGGTCGGGCATGTGGAGATCGGCTGGCTCGTTTCTGCCTACCTCATTGCGATGGCCGTCGCCCAACCACTCGGCGGCCGGGTGGGCGACCAGATCGGCCGGGCGCGCATCTTCCGCATGGGGCTGCTGGCGTTCCTGGCGTTGTCGATCGCGGCGGCGTTCGCGCCGACGTTCTCGATGCTTGTAGTGCTCCGCACCGGCCAGGCACTTGTCGGCGCGGCGGTGATGCCGAACGGCATGGCGATGTTGCGCGAAACGCTGCCGATCGGTCGACTGGGAAGATCTGCCGGGATCATCGGGGCGACAACGTCATCGGCGGCGGCCATTGGCCCGCTGCTCGGCGCCGGGCTGCTGGCGCTCGGTTCGTGGCGCCTGTTGTTTCTGGTGAACGTCCCGCTGGTTGTGCTGGCGCTCGTCAGCCTCACGCTCCTTTCGTACCCGGAGAGGACCGCGCCTCGCCGCCTTGAGCTCGACTGGGCCGGCGCGGTGGCGTTCGGCGCACTCTTGGTGGCGCTGACGTTCGTGCTGAACTCGGTGCGCGGCGGCGTCAGCGCGTTTGTCCTGGGAGCGGGCATCATTGCGCTGCTCGTGCTGGGAGTCATCTTTGTCCAGCGTCAGCGCGCGAGCTCGATGCCGGTCGTCGAATGGCGGCTGTTCAGGCACGTCCCGTTCACGGCGGCGACGGCCTACGTCATGCTGAGCAACCTGGTGATGTATACGACGCTGCTCAGCGTTCCATTCTTTATCGAAGAGGTGCAGGGCAAGGGTCATGCGGTCACGGGTACGCTGCTCGGCACGATGTCGATCATCTCCGCGGTCTTCTCTCCGGCCGGCGGCCGCCTGGCCGACATGGTGGGCCGGCGCTTGCCGGCGGTGGCGGGGAGCGTGATCGCGCTGGGCGCGGTCGTTTGGTTGCTGGCCGGCATTTCGAGCGACGTTTCATATGGTTACCTGGCGGTCGGGCTGGGAGCGCTCGGGCTCGGGGCGGGCCTCAGCTTTGGCCCGGCGAGCACGGCAGCGGTCGAATGCGTGCCGCGCGAGATGGCCGGCTCGGCAGCGGGCACGAGTTCCATGATGCGCTATGTCGGGAGCATCATCGGGGCGGGTGTGCTGGGTGGCGTGCTGAGCGGGCACGGCGGGACGTCGGAGCTCAGCCTCTTTCGAGTGATCTTTCTGGTCGTTGTGGTGATGGCCGCG
>JBGQHA010000335.1:0-3329 GCA_041497735.1 Dehalococcoidia bacterium
ACCCGGCCCCGTGGCTCTGAAGCGTCAACAATATGGTCAACCATACATGCGAACCGATCTGCCAAAGTTGGTTCGCATCTTGCCGCTCAAGTCGCGCGTTACAAGGTGGCGGCGCAGCACCGCTTACGATCGACTGGCACTTCCTGGAAGAGAAGTATGGAGAGGTCTACAGCGACAAGCCGGGCCACTCGCCGCTGCCGACGCGGCTGATGGCCGGGCTCGCCATCCTGAAGCACACGTACGATCTGTCCGACGTGGCGCTGTGCAATCGCTGGGTGGAGAACCCGTACTTCCAGTACTTCTGCTGCGAGGAATTCTTCCTGCACCGGCTGGTGTTCGACCGCTCCTCGCTGACGCGCTGGCGCCAGCGCATGGGCGAGGAGAAGCTTCTGGCCTTGCTGCAGGAGAGCCTGGCTGTGGCGACCAGGACCGGCGCGATGACGCCGTCCGATCTCGCCCGCGTGGTGGTCGACACCACAGTGCAGCCCAAGGCGGTGATGTTCCCGACCGCCGCTGCATGCCCCGGAGGTGGAATGCATCGGCAAGGGCAAGGCGCACAAGCCCTACGAGTTCGGCGTCAAAGTGAGCGTCGCCACCACCGTCAGGCATTCCGCCGGCGGCCAGTTTGTCGCCCATGTGGCGGCACTGCCCGGCAACCCTTACGATGGCCACACGCTGGCCCGGGTCATCCCGGCGGTCGAGGCGCTCGTCGGCAACGTGCTCGACCGCATTATCGCCGATGCCGGCTATCGCGGCCACAACGCTCCGCCCGAATACAAGTTCAAAGGTAAGCGGTGCTGCGCCGCCACCTTGTAACGCGCGACTTGAGCGGCAAGATGCGAACCAACTTTGGCAGATCGGTTCGCATGTATGGTTGACCATATTGTTGACGCTTCAGAGCCACGGGGCCGGGTCGATATCCGGGTTGGGGTAGGCCGCCGGCGTCGCTGGAGCGGCGAGGCCAAGGGGCGGATCGTCGCGGAATCCTATGCGCCGGGTGCGGTGGTGTCGGAGGTGGCGCGCCGGCATGACATGTCGCCGCAGCAACTGTTTGGCTGGCGCAAGGCGGCGCGGGCCGGTCTGCTGACGTTGCCGGCCGACGAGGCGCCGATGTTCGTAGCGGTCGTACGGGAGGTCCGCCACGACGGTGCTGCCTTGGCGGCGGCCGCGAACGGCTGCGGTGCAATCACCATCGAGATTGCCGGCGCGGTAGTTCGTGCGGAACCAGGTGTCGATCTTGGCTGGCTGCGGGATGTGCTGCGGGCGGTGAAGGCGGCGACATGATCGCGGTACCGGCTGGGGTGAAGGTTCTGGTGGCCACAAAGCCGGTCGACTTCCGCAAGGGCGCGGATGGCCTCGTGGCTCTGGTACGCGAGGCGCTGGGGCACGATCCGTTCTCGGGAACGATCTTCATCTTCCAGTCGAAGCGGGCGGACCGGCTGAAGATCCTGGCCTGGGACGGGTCTGGGCTGATCCTGTTCTGGAAGCGGCTCGAGCATGGCGCCTTCAAGTGGCCGCCGGTGAGTGACGGCGTGATGCGGCTGACGGCGTCTCAACTCGCGGTACTGGTCGACGGGATGGACTGGTCGCGTCTGCACGCACGGGATGTTGCGCGACCGACGGCGACGTCGTGAGAGCTGCGACTTATTGAATCAAAATTGCGTGTTGGGGATCACAAGTGCGCGCGAATCTGATTCAAGTATCGGTATGCCGACCGACGCACTTCCCAACGATCTTGACGCCTTGCGGGCGCTGGTGAGCTCCTTGTCGAGCGAGCGCGACACCGCCGTTGAGGAATGCCGGCGCGTGACGGATGAGAACGATCGGCTTCACCACCTCTTGAGGCAGCTCCAGCGTGCGCAGTTTGGCCGGCGGTCTGAACGGCTTGATCCCGGCCAGATGCAGTTGGCGCTGGAGGATATCGAGACGTTGATCGCCGAGCAGGACGCGGAAGAGGCCAACAAGGACACCGCGGAAAAGCCGGCCGATATCCAGAGGAAGAAGCGTCGCGCCAACCGCGGATCGCTGCCGGCTCATCTTCCCCGCATCCACGTTACGCTCGCGCCCGACAGTCCCGTCTGTCCATGCTGTCATGGCGCGATGCACGTCATCGGGGAGGACACCGCCGAGCGTCTCGACGTGATCCCCGCCCAATACCGGGTGATCGTGGCGCATCGTCCCAAATACGCCTGCCGGGCCTGCGAAGCGGCCGTGGTCCAGGCACCAGCGCCCGAACGGCTGATCAAGGGCGGGCTGCCGACCGAGGCGATGGTGGCCTATGTCCTGGTCGCCAAATATGCCTGGCATTTGCCGCTCTATCGCCAAGCCCAGATGCTGCTGTGCCAAGGCATCGCGATCGAACGCGCGACCCTGGCGTTCTGGGTGGGCTATGCCGCCGCGGAGCTCAAGCCGCTTTATCTTCGGTTGCGGGAACTCATTCTGGGCTCGGTCAAGATCGCGGTCGATGAGACCGTGGCGCCGGTGCTCGATCCCGGCCGTGGACGCACGAAGAAGGGATACTTCTGGGCGATTGCCCGCGACGATCGGTCCTGGGGCGGAACCGATCCGCCCGCCGTCGCCTACACCTACGCACCGGGCCGCGGCGCCGTCCACGCGCTGAAGCTGCTCGAGACTTATCGCGGCATCGTGCAATGCGACGGATACGCGGCCTACAAGACCGTTGCCGATAAAGCACGGGCCGGCGACGCCATTACGCTCGCCTTCTGCTGGGCACACTTGAGAAGAAAGTTCTTCGATATCGCAAACGGCGGTTCGGCGCCGATCGCGAGCGAAGCCCTCGAGCGCATCGCCGCACTCTATGCGATCGAGCAGACGATCCGCGGCAAAAGCGCCGATGAGCGCCGTGCCGTGCGCGTGGAAAAGCTGACGCCGCTCGTGCAGGCTCTCAAAACCTGGCTGGAACAGCAACTCGCGCGCGTCTCGGCCAAGTCCGTCATCGCCGAAGCCATCCGCTACGGCTTGAACCATTGGGACGGGCTCGTTGGCTTCCTCGAAGACGGCCGCATCGAACTCGACACCAACATCGTGGAAAGAGCCATGCGCCCCATCGTGCTCAATCGCAAGAACGCGCTCTTCGCCGGCCACGATGGCGGTGCAGAGAACTGGGCTTGCCTTGCTTCGCTCATCGAGACCTGCAAATTGCACGGCGTCGATCCGCAAGCCTACTTCGCCGACGTGCTCACCAAGCTCGTCAATCTCTGGCCCGAATCGCGCCTCGACGAGCTCATGCCCTGGGCCTGGGCGGCAAGTCGCACAACCAATCGGCTCGCAGCGTGATCTGCACCGGCTGCGCGAATCGCGCCGCCGCA
>JBGQHA010000336.1:0-3312 GCA_041497735.1 Dehalococcoidia bacterium
ATCCTCCTCAGCGCCGTCCCAATCCGCAGGAAACAGAACCTCGAACTCAGCGGGAACGTTGACTGTGATGTCGAGTCGCGCCATCGAAACGTAGTCACGCAGCTCGTGAAGAATGCCAGGCCGATCGAGAAGTATGTTTGCCAGTCGCGAGATGACTCGCGTCGCTTCGTCGCGAATCGCCGCCGCCGTCCCTTCATCGGGTCCGCGACCGAATCCGAGGGTGCTTGGATACACCCACGGGTGCAGCGCTTCGACGAGGGGCGCAATAGCGCCGGCCCGCTCGCGAGCCACGATTTCCAGTACAGAGTCCCAGATCTGAGACAGCTCCCGAACCGCAGAGATCGGTAGAGCTGCTTCGGAGATCGTCACCGTGTTCCCAAGGCCAGGGTCGGAATAGACGAAACGTGTGCGCGGGGCGAGGGCGTGCTTTAGTACACGGAACGCGACTTCCGAGTTTCGGCCTTCGCGCAGCCACTGATCGGCCACGGACACCGCTAACCTTCGCGCTTCGATCGTTCCGTCGGGTCCAGCCAGATAGTCCCCGATGACCCTGAGAGGGTGATCGGGCGAGTTGTGCTCTTCCCGTCCATCCCCCACGGCGAGTTCCATCAGTACGTGGAGGCTATCCTCGGGGCTGATACCGGATTCGTACGCTGCGCGCGCGATCGAGGCTCGGTGGTGAGGAGCCGACCGTAGCGCTTCACGCGTCTCAGTCGGACCCAAGAGGGCGAAGGCAGTCACGGCCTCCGAGTCGTCCAGATCGATCAGGCTGAACAAGAAACCTCGGTCGATAAGGGCACCTCGGTGCGCAGCGCCAACGAGAGGAAGCAGCGCAATTGACGGACGATCGAGTTCGGCGATCGCCGCGGCAACATCGAGTGAGCCGACTCCGCCGAAGAAGACATCACGCACGAGCGCATATCGAAGGATTTCGGGCTGAACCCGCAACCGGGTCACTTGCTCGGTCCGGGACGCTTCATCCACCGTTCCGCCGGATGCGAGGCTGCGCACGAGGTCGCTGACGAGTGCCCTATTGAGTCCGACAGCGCGCGCCACTTGTTCCGCCGTCGCGCCGCTACTGCCCGCCAGCGCCAGGCCGCCGAGAACATGTCGACTGTCGCGCCCGATGGAGCGCGTGAACCATCCGACGATGTCGGTGAGTAGCGCGTCCCCGGCGGCAACCTCGCGGACGTGGCCGCTGATGTAAGCGTGAGCGAGCGTAACTGCCAGCCCGGCTCGCCCCAGTGACTGATTCACGAGTAGGGCCTGCATTTCCCGTGAGCCAACTCCCATTTCTTTGATGATTTGGAGGATCTGATCTCGATCAAGCTCGCGGACTTCGAAGGTCGATGAACCGACGAGGGCTGCTGCCACTTCTGCCTGCTGCCCCGGCCATGACACTGCGACGATGTCGAACTCAGCATCCATCTCGCGTCGCAGCTGCCGCAGTACTGCAACACGCTCTTCTCTCAGGTGAGCGTCATCTAGTACGACACGTCGCGGGCGAAGTTCCCTGATCGCGTCCTCGAGATCTGCGATAGCCCAGCCACGGTCGAAGAGGCCCCAGTCTTCGTCCATGAGTTTCTCAAGCAGGAAGGTTTTCCCGATGCCAGGCTTGCCGACGAAGACGAGATCGCCCTTGATATTCCGCAGCTGTTCGAGATCATCGTCCCGGCCAATGACCGGGATGTCCGGCACGGGCCGGCGAGTGACCGGCAGGCGCGTCAGGGCCTTTGCCTGCGCAGTCACGTTCAAGAGGTCTTTTCGCCACTGCGGGCTTCCGTAAAGCAGCTGAACGAAGTCGGCTCGGTCGTACACCTCGGCTAGGCGAACGCCGAATCGCTCCTGAAGGTAATTCGCTAGTTTGGCGCGACGTTGGCCGGAGACCTTGCGGGTTGTTGCGAGAACCACCACACGCCGGTCACCGCCCGCTTTGACATGGCTCTGGACGTTGAGATCCAGATTGCTTCGTGGATCCTCCGCAACGGTCGACAAGAGGAAAAATCGTTCCCCGTCCGGGAGCACGCCTACACCGTCCATTCCCGCGTCGCCGCCACCCTCCACGGGCCGCAGGTTCGGGTAGTATTCGCGGAGCAGATCCACTGCGCACCGTTCGAACACATAACCGTCGAGAGGCTTCTCTATGGCGCGCGCAATGGCATCGTACAGTCGGTCAGCCATGGTTCCTCAACGAAAGGCGCTCGGTCCTGCGCCGCCGCGCGCTCACGAAAACGGTGTCGTTCGGCCGGAGAGGACGCGGGCCGAGGATGTCACACCGGAAGGCTAACACAGACCAAATGTTCTTGCAAAATCTCGGCAAGCGCCAAGAGAGAGCGAATCCCACAGGCTTCGCACATAACCTGTTCGCCGGTCCTGGCGAACGTCGTGAAGAGAAAGCTGCGTATGTTCGCCTAGTGGAGGTTGTCCGCCAATTGCTTGGTACTGGGTCAGTACCTGGCCCACTACCAATTGATCCGCTAGCTTGATTGCTCTCGAGTTGGGTGATAGGATCGTGCCTTGAGCCGACCACCTAATTGACGCGGCTCGTGACCTCCTAATTGTTAGCAGCTAGCACGTCGACACGGCGTGATCTAGATTCGCTAGCAGCCTGCATCCGACCCAGGTAATTGCCAAGGAGGGGGTCGCGAGTTCGAATCTCGTCTTCCGCTCCAGCTTTTCATTCTGCGGCGCTGCACGTCAGCGCCGTTACTGTTTACGATCCCATCAACGACCGTCGAAGTGCCTTCTACCAATGGCTCGTGAAGGATCCAGGAGAACCCGCTAGCGCGCTACACTTTCACGAGGTTCACCCGCGAGTCGTAAAACGATGCGCTGCCGCCGATCGGGTCGGTCGGGCAGCGGGTCTTGGTATGCTCGTCCAGCCGCATCGGGCCGTTCGGACGATGTTGTAATCGACGGCGAGAGAGCTGTGGTTCGATTCGGAGCCTCGCTGTTGTAGGCCGACACAGGGGTTCGTGACATGGAGTGGGCCTTCATCTCATTGCTGCTGGCCGTCGCGGTGACGGCCAATGTGCCTCTTGGCATGTGGCGCCGCGGACTGCGGCGCTTCTCGCCGGCCTGGTTCATCGCCATCCACGCCAGCATCCCGCTGCTTGTCGCAATGCGGCTAGCGCTCGTTCGGACGAACTTGGTGATACCCGCAGAGATCGTTCTGGCTGTAGCGGGCCAGCTGGTGGGGATGCGTCTGCCCTGGGCCAGCCCTGTTCGTGCCGCCGCTGGCACGGCCGCCGCACACGACAGGTAGGGCGACGTGCGGAACTAGCGCCGTCATCACGATGTAACGGTCGAGCC
>JBGQHA010000337.1:0-3281 GCA_041497735.1 Dehalococcoidia bacterium
AAGCAGGCCGACGCGACTGCAGCGGCGATTATCGACGGCTGGCTGCACACCGGCGACGTCGGCTATCTGGACGACGACGGCTATCTCTTCATCACCGGCCGCAAGAAGGACCTCATCATCCGCGGCGGCGAGAACATCTCGACGGGCGAGATCGAGGACGTCATCGACGCGCACCCGAAGGTCGACGAGTCGGCCGTGATCGGCGTGCCGGACGCAGAGTGGGGCGAGGTGGTGAAGGCGATCGTGGTGCCGAACAAAGGCGAGCCGCCGACGGTGGCCGAGGTCATCGCCTACTGCAAGGAGCGCCTGGCGAGCTACAAGGCGCCGGCGTACGTCGCCTTCGTCGGCGAGCTGCCGCGCAACCCGCTCGGCAAAGTCCTCAAGACGGAGCTGCGCAAGCTCCATGGCCGTGCGGATAACGAGTAGGCGCCTAGGGCTGCTCTGCTGGGATCGCCACCACTAGGATGCGGCCAGCGATCCCTGCCTCTGAGATGAGGATGTATCGCTCATCTGGAGAGATCTGGTAATCGACCAACCCTTTCGTGGCTGCCAGCACTTGTGACTTGCCGTCATTCGCAATGCGCACTTCGTTCCCCTGGTATCCTGCATAGATCAGCCGGCCGTCGCCGAAGAAGACTGGCAGCGGAAGATTATCGTCGCCCGAGTTGAGCGCGAACATGCCCGGGCCGGTCACTCGATAGAGCTCCCGGCCGGATGCGGTGTCTACTACTGCTTCGCAAGCCGTCGCGGCGCCGGAGTCGCCGCAGGGCCGGTCCGCCGTCGCTTCGGTGACATACGCGATGCGCGTGCCGTCCTTCGACCAAGCGCCGTCGGTCGCCGGCGACGTGATAAGCTTGCTTTCACCAGTGGTCACATCGTACGAAAACAGACTGACCGGAGGCTGGAACCCGGAACCGCCGCCGTTATTGGCGGCCTGATGGTACAGAAACTCAGAGCTATCGGGTGCCCAGGAATCGAACCATTGCCAGGGAACCGGGAGGGTAGCGCGTTCTCGGAGCCCAGTGGCGTTGTGTGTCCCCGTATTGTAGATAACGATCTGATTCGGCGTTCCGTCCGCTGCGATCCAGCGGCGGTTCGCCGACGGATAGTACGTGGGCCCCAGCGCTCCGGCTGGTGCTGTCTGCTGATTCGCAATATTGATCTCGGGCGCGAACTTCTCCGTTGTCACATCCAGCAGGTAGAGCAGGGAGCACTCGGTGCCGCAGTGTTCAGCAAAGCTCAGCGTGTTGTCATCAATCCAGCCCTGCATGATCTTCGCCGTGCTGGTCGAGAGCTCGGCCGCCGCCCCCGCCAGCAGATCTCGTAGCCCGCTGCCGTCTGCATTGATGAGCCAGACCGTTCCCGTGAACATGTCGGGGTTGCCGCTTCGCCCGGCACGGTTGCCTACGAACGCGATGCGAGTACCATCGGGCGACCAGCGCGGAGAGCTGATCGACACCGGGAGGATGCCTGAGCTAGCGTCGGCCAGGAGGTGAGGCGTGAAGTCGGGCGCGTCGGCGCGGAAAAGCGTGAAGTTCTGGACGAACGCGATCGAGCGGCCGTCCGGCGACCAGTCCATCCCTCCGTAGAGCCCCGTGCCAATAACGCTCGCCCCGGCGATCGGCACGCCTGGCGTTGGCGGCACAACAGTCGCCTGGGTCGCTGCCAGCACCGTTGCGCTCGGTGCGAGCGCGCTGGAGCCGTCGCTACCGTTCGTGCGCAAGAGCGCCCACGCGAAGAGCGCGATGCCTGCCGCGATGAGGAGCGACAACGACGCTGCGGTGAACGCGGGCAGCGGGCCCAGAGGCGATCTTTCGCGAGACGGAGCCGAACGGCGTGGCGATCGCGGCCCACCAGGGGCGCGGCCGTTCGCCTTCAGCGGACCAGCGAGCGGCTTCCTCGCGGCTCTCTACGCCGAGCTTGCCCAGGATCTCAGAGACCTGGTATTTCGCGCCGGCCAGCGTAAAGCCGAGCCGCTCGGCGATCTCCTCGTTCGAGAGGCCTTCGCGCAGCAGCGCGAGCACCTCCCACTCGCGGGGAGTGAGAACATCGGGGTAGGGAGGCCGGCCGCGTCGTGCCATCGCCTACGAGCATAGCCGCGCGGACGGCGAATTACACTAGTCCTGCTGTCTCACACCGGGAGAGAGCGCCGAAGGGGTTCGAAGCTCGAAACTCGAAGTTCGGGCGTCCTGCCTCCAGCCTCTAGCCGCCAGCCCCGCAACGCGGGCGGCTCTTCGCCTGCCATAATGAAAGTTGTCAGGGGCAGATCTCCATCTGCAGGCAGCCATGGCCATAGACAAGGATAAGCGCTGGTCCCGCCGCGTGACCGAAACGAGCAACGCGCTCGACCTGGAGGAGGGCGTGTTCTCACGGGACGATCCGCGCAGCATCGCGCGTTCCCTCAAGCGCTCAGCCGAGCGCAGCCGGCGGCGCAAGACGGATGCCTTCCGCTCCGCGATGTCGATGCTGAACTTCTACATCAATCGCGCGGGAACGAAGCTTCCCAAGACCCGCAAGGCGAAGCTGGAAGCGGCGAAGGACGAACTGCGGAAACTCTATGGCAGGAAGGCTCGCGCTGCGCGCTAGAGCCGATTCGAGATAGTGGTTGCTGGTGGCGTATACGCCGCCTCGTCCCTCTGGGAGCGCCAGATTCCTCGCTTCGCTCGGAATGACATGAGCGTGCCTAGATCAGGCTGCTGGGGAGTCCCTGGAGGACGCGCAGGACGCAGATCTCGCCGAGGTGGCCGTGGCCGTGCGTCAGCACCGGCATACTGAGCGCTCGATGCGCCGGGATCTCGCCGAACGGCATCACCTTCACCGTCCGCTCGAGCGCGCTGTCGTCGACGGACGAGAGGTAGGCGTCGGTCGCTTGCCAGACCGATTGCTGGTACTCCATCCAGTCAGCCATGGCCGGTAGGCGCATCGATTGCGCGACCTCGACCGGCATGCCGGTGCCCTGCGCGACCTTCTCGAGCCCCCAGCGTTCGTGATAGCCGCCGGCGACCCAGACCGTCGGCTTGCGGTCCTGCAGGATGAACTGGACGATGTTGTCCTCGGTGCGCACGTAGTGCCAGAGCGTGAAGCCGATGTGGTTCGCCGTGGTGCCGGGCGGCACGAAGTGCACCTGGTCGGGCGTGAGATCGCGCACGGCCTGGTCGAGCATGTTGTGCTCGTTGCGGATCGTGCCGCGCAGAAACTCTGCGAGCTTCATCGTGCGCTCCTTTAGCTCGGCCGGCCTGCCGGGACTTGCGCGTTCGTGAGCGACTCGACCAGCTCCGCCG
>JBGQHA010000338.1:0-3275 GCA_041497735.1 Dehalococcoidia bacterium
AACCATCTTGATCCAATTGCCGGCGCGGCCCGGTGCGACATAGGCGCCGACCATCACCGTGGGGCACCAATACACACCTTGCTTCGCGGTTTGTTCGAGGAGTTCGTCCGTGTAGCCGTCGCCGTGCTCGATCGAGTCAACACCAGCGCGAAGGGAGGCGGCGATGCCGTCAGAGCCGATGGAGTGCGCCGCCACTTTGTGACCCAGGCGGTGCGCTTCTTCGACGATGGCGCGGGCTTCGTCGTCGCGGAAATTTACTTTGCTGTGCAGGACGCCGTCGGGCGTGAAAAAGTAGCCGCGGTCGGAATAATATTTGATCCAATCGGCGCCGCGCGAGATTTGCTCGCGCACGGCCAGGCGCGCGCCCTCCACGCCGTCAACGAACTGCACGCCGTGGGGAACCTCGATCTCCCAGGAGTAGCCGAGAAGTGGATACATGCCGGTGGGCGTCATGGCGCGCGTGGAGGTGAAAATGCGCGGGCCGGGGACTTCGCCGCGCTGGATGGCCATTTTCAAATCCACGTCGGCATACATCGCGCCTTCGGTTTCCACGTCGCGGAGGGTGGTGAAGCCGTGGTCGAGCGCGATGCGGGCGTTGCGCGCAGCGAGGATGGCGCGGTAGGGGATGGATTGCTTCAGCAACTGCTCGTCGTAATCAGCGGTGGTGACGTCGCCCTGGAGCAGGACGTGCGTGTGCAGGTCCATAAATCCGGGAAGAACCGTGGCATGCGAGAGATCAATCAGTTCCACGCCTGCGGGCGCGGTGCCTCCTGCCGTGACGGAGGTGATTTTGCCGTCTTCAATCAAGATCAGGGCGTTTGCGATGGGACGATCGCTCTTGCCGTCAATTAATTTCCCTGCACGGACGGCTACGCGCTTCGACGATTGCGCGCTGAGAGAAATCGAACACACGAGAGTGAATACCAGAATTGCGAGACGACGAATCATGCCATCCTCCTCCGGGAAATGTCTTGGCACCGGGCGATTCGGCGGGACTATAGGCGAAGTGCAGGCAGCTTTACAAGGCACAAGGCGAATCCAAATCAGGAGACAGGCAGGAGTGCCTGGGCAACTCCGTGCAACCTACCGGCGGGGTTCAGGTATCATCTCAGTCAGTCGGTACGCGCACATGGCGCCCAGCCCGCCCCAATTCGTTTCGATCGAGACGGCCGAGCGACTGCTGTTGGATGCGGCGGCGCCATCAGACTGGAACTTGACCGCCGAGCAATTTCAAATCACGCTGGAGCGCAGCGTCGGGCGGCGGTTTTCGTGCGCGGGTTCAAAATCCTCTCCTGATTTCCTGACGGTCGAAAAATATCTGGACACTCTGCACGCCGCGGATCTGGCGCTGGCGTGCGCCTGCAGCGCAGGGAACAACGCGGCGTGGGAGTATTTCGTGGCTACATATCGCTCGCAGTTGCGTGGCGCGGCGTGCGCGATGGCAGGTGAATCGGGCGGGCGCGAACTGGCGGATTCGCTGTACGGCGAATTGTTCGGCCTGCGCGAGTCCGAGGGAGTGAGGCGCTCGCTGTTCGATTATTTTCACGGGCGGAGCAAGCTCGGGACGTGGCTGCATGCCATCCTGGCGCAGCGGCGCGTGGATGAATTCCGGCGCACGCGGAAGATGGAGCCGCTCGCGGATTGCGACGGCGAAGAGCGCGGCGGAAGCGCACGGAAACTGCCGGCGACGAGCGGCTCGCCCGATCCCGAGCGCGAGCGATACCTGGCGATGATGCAGTCGGCGGTGGAGAAGGCGTTGGAGGGCCTCGAGCCGCGCGATCGTCTGCGCCTCGCCTACTACTATGTGGAGGAGCTGACGCTCCTCGAGATCGGGAAATTGTTGGGCGAGCACGAGGCCACGGCCTCGCGGAAAATCGAGCGTGCGCGCCAGGACGTGCGGCGGAGCGTGGAAACGGCGCTGCGCGGCGAAAAGAAATTGAGCGAGGCGCAATTGCGGCTGTGCTACGAATACGCGCGCGAAGAATGGCCGTTTGACTTGAGCCGCGCGCTTTCGGCGGAGGATTGAAAACAAGAATCCGGCAAGATTGCTGGATTCGAGCGTACTAAGGAAGGAGAATCAAGTCATGGCTCCGCGGGATGACGACAAGGCGATGGACGGCTTGCTCCGGCGAAGCCTTGCGCGCGACGCGGCGGCGGGCAACGCATGTCCCGAGCCGGACATTCTGGCGGCCTACTGCGAGCGGTCGCTTGATGCGGAGGAGATGGCGCGCCATGACCAGCATTTCTCCGAGTGTGCGCGGTGCCGCGAGAAGCTTGCAGCCATTTTTCGCGCCGGGAGCGTGACGGAAATTCCGGTAGTGCAAGAGGCGATGGAGGCTGCTGAAGCGGCTCCGCGGGCCATGGCCCCGAGTCCCGTGGCCGCATACGCGCCGGAAAAGCGTGCGCGACCTGGAATATTTGACTGGCGCTGGCTTGCCCCTGTGGCTGCGGCAATCCTGGTGGTTGTGTTCATCTACGGGCGCAACGCCTCTCGTCTCGGAAAGCCGCAGAGTTCCGGAAAACAGGTGGCCATGACGAAACCTGAGGCCGTGCCGCCAGCCGGACTCACGGACACAGAATCAAGCGCCCAGCATCCGGCCGTGCCACTGCCAGCACCTCCTAAGCCACGGGCAACAGGCAAGGGGGCGGCCCAGCCGACGGCACCGCCAATGGGGCGCGAGTTACCACAGATGGCGAGAAATTCTGCGCCGGCGACACCGTTGCCGGATAGGGAAGTTAATCGAATCGGCGTGCTGCGTTCGGAATATGAGTCTCGGAACGATTTGAAGAAGCGTGCGGAGGCGGCAACAGCTACCTCAATGGAAAAGCAGACACCCGCGGAGCTGGATTCTCTATCGGCGACGAAAACGGACGCGGATATTGCGCGTGCTAAGAGCGCGCCCACTGCTGCTCCCACGCCGAGCGCCACGGCACGCACACAGGCCGAGACCAAGGAGGCGGGAACGCGCCCGGAGGCAGCGGGGCAGAAATCGCTGGTGGGTGGCATGGCGAACCCCAGGAAGCAAGCGCAGGGTGCAGCGGGCGCCACTGCCACGGACAATTTAAGGGTGACCTCGCAGGTGCTTCAAGTGCAGGCGGCCGCGCCGGTGATCCAAACGCCCGATGCGGGCGTACAGTATCGCATCCCGGGCGCAGGAGTGGTTGAGCGCTCGAGCGATGGCGGAGCCACCTGGCAGGGCCAGTCGGTGAAGCCGAATTCGGAGATTCTCGCGGGTGCAGCGCCGTCAGAAAACGTCTGCTGGCTTGTAGGCCGT
>JBGQHA010000339.1:0-3265 GCA_041497735.1 Dehalococcoidia bacterium
CGTCGCTTGGCAGGTGTTCCTTGGCTCTCTGGGAGCGGCGGCGGCGCTGATCGGGACGGGCTTGATCAAAGACGCCTGGGGCTTCCGGGTTATGGCGGGCATGATGGCGATCATCGCGCTGCTCTCGCGTTACATCGGCCTTTGGGGGGCCTGGCCGTACGCCAAGCGCGACGTGCCGCCGGTGACTATCGGTCTGAGAGAGTCCGTCCGGACCGCGTTTGCAAACGACCAGTTTATCGCCTTCCTTCCCACCTTCGTCCCGTTCAACATGGCCGTTACCATGATGCTCTCCACGCTGCCCTTCTTCGCGAAGTCTGTTATTCTCGGCGGCGACGCGTCGCATGCGCTGCATATCTTCGGCTTGGCGTTCCACGTGAAGGAAGGCGGCGTCAGTTCGATCCTCGCCGGCGCCGCGATCGCCGGCGTGATCTGCTCACTGCCTGTCGTGTACCGGCTGGCGGCCCGCGCCGGAAAGGCGCGCGTGTACGCCACCGCGATGCTCGCCGGCGCCCTCGTCTTCCCGTGGCTCTTCTTCATGGGCATGATCCCCGGCATCGATCGCCTCTGGCAGAGCCTCTTCTTCGTCATCGCTGCCGGCGTCGCGATGACCGGGGTCTTCGCCTTCCCGAACGCGATCATGGCCGACATCATCGACTACGATGCGCTGCGCACCGGCCAGCGGCGAGAGGCCTTCTTCTACGGCGCGCAGAACACCATCGAAAAGTGGGCCGGCTCGTTTGACGTCTTCATCCTCGCGGCGCTCTTCCTCCTCGGGGAGACGGCGGGCAATCCCCTGGGGATCAGGCTCGTTGGCCCCGTCGCGGGCGTTGCCGCTGCCCTGGCCTTCATCCTGTTCCGCGGCTATCGTCTTCCGGACTCGGTTTCGGAGGAAACGGTTCGTTTGGACGAAGACGGGCGCTTGATCACACTCTCCTGATCGCGCTCCGCTCGGCGCAAGGAGCCGGGTTGCGTCAGCTACCAGCGCAATACTGCGCCGATGCCGTCGCCGCGTTCTGCGAGGGTCTCGGCCGCATAGGCGTGCATCGTCTCGATGCGGGCGTCGCTATCCAAGGCCTTCTCGACTGCCCATTCAGCCAAGTCAGTGACCGCTTCGAGGCCGCCACCGCAGAACGGGCATGTCGTAATCGGTTCGATGGTTGCCGTATGGCCGGCCGGGCACACCCGGCCGGCCCGCGTGCGGTCCGCCGACAGCACAAGCTTGTGCACGCGGCCTTCCTGCAACGCACCAAGCGTGTCGTCCCAGCCGAGCGTCACGAGCCCCTTGGCGCCTGCATCGAGGAGTTGGTCTACCAGGCCGCCTTGTGCTTCACGTTGGACCATGGCTTCCTGCTCCCGCACGCGTCCGGCTACGTCGTCGTCGGATAGGAAGAGCTCTGCCCTGAACGAGCCGGCCACGCGGGAGCGCAGGCTGCGCGGCAGCACCTGCAAGAGGGCGGCTCGGGGCTCGTCTGGCCCGCCGAGAAGGAGCCTGTCGAACGGCTCCCGGCGCTGCTCTTCCAGCAGCGCCTCGGTCACGTGCAACACGTGCTCGTGCAAGTGAGCGTCTCGATGGTGAGAGTAACGCGCCTCGGCCCAGCCGCCGCGCCTTGTGCGCCCGGGATACGTGTCCGTGACGCGCGCGCGCGCCTGGGGTCGTTCCATATACACGCTGATGAGGCGCGCTTCGTCTTTGTTGATCAGCGCGACCATGTAGCGCTCATATTCGTCCACGATCGCTGCGAGCTGCGCAAGGGCCGGCCGGACGGCAAAGCGCGTCAGCGGCCGAACCGGAACCTGGAGCTGGAACAACCGCCGGAGTCCGCGTGGCTGGCACGAGAACAGGATCGCGCTGCGGCCCTCCACCATGAACTTGCCGCGCGCATACTCGCGGATGAACCGCTGCTCTTCCTCGAGTCGGTCCTGCTGTCTTGCGCTCAGGAGTGAAATATCGAGTGACTTGACGGCGTCCATAAAGGCTGCCCCGGGATCCCTGCGCTCGCCGGCGGCAGGGCTGAAGTCGATGTAAAGAGAGAGCACGCCTTCTCTGCTCCGAAAGCGGGCCAGACGCCGCAACTCCGCCTCGTTGGGCAACGAAAACTCCGCGGGTGCCGATTCGAGGCGTCTGGCCATACCTGCTCTCCTTCTCGCTGAACTGAACCGCGCCTACTTAGACTACGCGGCACCGGCTCTCGATATGAGGGCCTAACGGCCCGAAGTCTGCAGGCCCTCTGGCCAAGAGTAGTGCCACTTGGCCTGAGGCGCCACGTTTCTTCGCGAAAACGAAGGGGTAGAACTATAGCGACACTAACCCTTGATCACGCCGATCGGGCGCATGCGCGCGACGTTACGCGAAATGCCGGCTCCCTGAAGCACGTCCATGACATTCGCCACATCCTTATAGGCCTCGCTGGCCTCCTCGGCCAGGGCGGCCTTGTTCTGACAACGGACGATGATGCCACGGTCGGCCAGCCGCTTGGCGAGGTCGACTCCCAGCAAGAGGCGCTTCGCCTCATGCCGGCTGCGGATCCGCCCGGCGCCGTGACACGCCGACCCCCAGGTTTCGTGCATCGACTGTGGCTCTCCCACGGCCAGGTAGGAGTAGCGGCCCATGTCGCCGGGCACGAGCACGGGCTGGCCAACCTCTCGATAGCGCTCTGGAAGTTCGGGGTGGCCGGCCGGGAACGCTCGCGTGGCGCCCTTGCGGTGCACGCACAACTCCATCGCTTCGCCTTCGAACTCGTGAGACTCGATCTTCGCGATGTTGTGCGCAACATCGTATATCAGATGCATGCCCATGTCCTGCGGGCTGCGCTGGAAGACCTTCTCGAGGGAGCGCCGGACCCAGTACGTAATGTACTGACGGTTTGCCCAGGCGAAGTTCCCGGCAGCCGCCATCGCGGCAAGGTAGCGCTCGCCTTCCGGTGACTTGATCGGCGCGCATGCCAGTTGTTTATCGGGAAGAACGATCTTGTAGCGCGCCGACGCCTCCTCCATCACGTCGAGGTAGTCCTGGCAGACTTGATGGCCGAAGCCGCGCGATCCGCAGTGGATGAAGATGAGGACCTGGCCCGGAGCGTTCAGTCCGAAGCGGTCTGCAACACGGCGATCAAAGACAGTGTCCAAAACTTGTACCTCGAGAAAGTGGTTGCCCGAGCCCAGCGTGCCAAGTTGCGTTCGGCCGCGCTCACGGGCGCGCCTGCTCACGGCGGCGGGATTGGCGCCCGGGAGGCGGCCCTGGCTTTCCGTCAGCTCGACGTCTTCGGGC
>JBGQHA010000340.1:0-3262 GCA_041497735.1 Dehalococcoidia bacterium
ACCTGCGGCTCGCCCAGGCTATCGACGACGGCTTCGAGGTCTCGCGTCAGCGTCTGCGGCGTGATCTCGGCGTCCACGCCGGCGGAGAGGCCCGAGCCGCGCATGTCATAGCGCACGAGAGTGAAGCGCTGCCCGAACACCTCCAGAAACTCGCGCACGAAGGGCTGTTCCCACTCCAGCGCGAGGTGGCCCGGCCAGCCGCAGACGTAGACCAGCGGCGGGCCGGAGCCGATCGTCGCGTAGGCGATGCTGACGCCGTCGCTTGTCGTGCAAAAGTGGATTTGCTGTTCCATGATGAGACTCGTTTCGGTTCGCCTCGATCAGTATACGCCACCAGAGAGGCTTTGCTTGACAACCTATGGCCGCTTCTATACGATCTGCAAGCCCTTCGAACCGGACTCGCAAAGGACAGACGATGGACGAACAAGCGAAGAAAACAGCGCTGCGGATGATCAGCTACGGCCTGTACGTGCTGGGCACGCGCCAGGGCGACACGCTTAACGGAGCTGCGATCAACTGGCTCACCCAAGCCTCGTTCCAGCCGCCGTTGGTCGCGATGGGCATCAAGCGCGACAGCGACGCCTTCACTCATCTAAAGGAGGGCGACGGCCAGTTCGCGGTGAGCGTGCTCGAGTCGGGCCAGAAGGACGTCGCGTTTGCATTCTTCAAGCCGACGACGCTCGACGGCAGCAAGCTGAACGGCTATGAATATGAGAGGCTGGAGTCGGGTGCGCCTGTCCTCATCGATGCGCCGGCCTGGTTCGAGGGCAAAGTGACGGACATCGTCGAGCGCGGCGATCACGCCGTGATCGTCGGCGAGGTGACGAACGCGGGCGTGCGGCGCGAGGCGAAGCCGCTCACGCTCGCCGACTGCGGCGTCTTCTACGGAGGCTAGCGTGACGAACCTCCTGCACACACCGATCTGCGACTACTTCGGCATTGAGTACCCGATCTTCCTCGCCGGTATGGGCGGCGTCTCGACGGCACCGCTCGTCGCGGCGGTCTCGGAGGCGGGCGGCCTCGGCGTGATCGGCGCGGCGACGATGGGCCCCGACGAGCTGCGCGACCAGATCCGCGAGACGCGCGACCGCACCGACAAGCCCTTCGCCGTCGACCTGCTGGCGCCGAATCCCGATCGCATCCGGCCGCAGGTCGATGTCATCTACGAAGAGGACGTGAAGATCTTCGTCGCCGGCCTCGCCGTGCCCAGCGACTTCATCGATGAGATGCACGCGCGCGGTATGAAAGTGATCGTGATGTGCGGCAAGGTGCGCCATGCGCAGAAATCGGAGCAGGCCGGCGCGGACGTTGTCGTCGCGCAGGGTACCGAGGCCGGCGGCCACACCGGCGAGATCGGTACGCTGGCGCTGGTCCCGCAAGTCGTGGACGCCGTGCACATTCCGGTGCTGGCCGCAGGCGGCATCGTAGATGGCCGGGGCGTCGTCGCGTGTCTCGCCCTCGGCGCGCAGGGCGCCGTGATCGGCACGCGATTCATCGCTTCAAACGAGTCGCAGGCGGCGCAAGGCTACCGCCAGGCGATCGTCGATGCGCGCGACGACTCGACGATGCGCACGCGCGCGTACACGGGCAAGCCCGCGCGCGCGATCAGGAACCCGTACGCCGAGGGCTGGGAGAAGAAGGCGGACGAGATCCAGCCATTCCCGATGCAGGCCGGCGTCTCGATCCAGAACAACGTCATGGACTACATGGGCCGCACGCCCATCTTCGACGTGGAGCGCACGTTCCTGCCTGCGGGCCAGGGCTCGGGCGGCATCCACTCGATCCGCCCGGCAGCGGACATCTTCCGCGACATCGTCAACGAAGCGGAAACGATCATCCGCGAACGCTTCGGCGGCGCGGTACCGCGCCCCGCATAGCCCCGCCCTCTAGGAGGCGACATCGCATGCGATTCGGACAGCTTCATCTCTTCGAGCGGCCGGCCGGCCGCAGCGAGCGCGAGATCATCGATGAGCAGATGGACATCATGATCAGCGCCGAGGACTACGGCTTCGATTCGGTCTGGCCCGCCGAGCACCACTTCCGCGAGTACGGCCACTGCGCGACGCCGGCGCTCACGCTGGCCGCCCTCGCGATGCGAACAACGAAGATCCGGCTCGGCACGGGCGTCGTCGTGCTGCCGCTGAACCATCCCGTGCGCGTGGCCGAGGACTACGCCTTCCTCGACGTGCTGTCGGACGGCCGCGTCGATCTCGGCATCGGGCGCGGCTACCAGCCGCACGAGTACCAGGGCTACGGCGTCGACCAGGCGCGGTCGAAGGACATCTTCCGCGAGTCAGTCGAGGTCGTGCAGAAGGCGTGGACGGAAGAGTCGTTCAGCTACGACGGCGAGTTCTACAAGTTCGACAACGTCTCGGTGTTTCCCAAGCCGGTGCAGCAGCCGCACCCGCCGATCTGGATGGCCTCGCTCTCCAACGAGACGTTCGAGCTGTGCGGGCGCTACGGGTTCAACCTGCTCTGCGCGCCCGTGTTCGGCTTCAACGTGCAGACCGGCGCGACGCAGATCCAGCAGTACCGCGAAGCGCTCGTCGCGCACGGCCGCGACCCGGCCGCGCATCAGATCGCCGCGCTGAGCATGACGTACGTCGCGGAGACGACGCAGCAAGCGCTCGAAGAGTTCCAGGACGGCGTGATGTGGTACATGCGCACGTTCCAGAAGTACGTCGCGCCGCCGAAGGGCCAGCCGCCCGTGCCCGGCTACGAGTTCTACGCGCAGATCCGCGACCTGCTCGATCTCGCGGATTGGGATCGATTGGTCGCGGCGGGCGCGGTGGTGTGCGGCAGCCCGGACCAGGTGGTGCAGCGCATCGGCGAGATGGCGGAGCTGTGCGGCATGAACGAGTACCTGGCCTGGACGCGCATCGGCGGCCTTGCGCACGACAAGGTGACGCGCAGCATGGAGCTGATGGCATCGAAGGTGATGCCGCAGCTGCGCAAGGCCGGGGTGGGGGCGAAGTAGCGGTCGAGCAGTCCGCGGGTTGAAACCCGCGGCTTCACAAGACGAATCGCGTAAGGGCGCATGAACATGCGCCCCCGCCAGCGGCCGAAGGGCAACCAATGGACTTCGCATTCCGACCTCACCCCGGCCTCCGGCCACCCCTCTCCCGGGGGGAGAGGGGCCAGGGGTGAGGGCATCGAGAACAAGCATGGACTTCGCTTTTGGTACAGAAGAAGAGGCCTTTCGGGAAGAGGTACGCTCCTTCCTCCGCGCCGAGCTGCGCGAGCGGCCCGCGGGCGACGGGCG
>JBGQHA010000341.1:0-3226 GCA_041497735.1 Dehalococcoidia bacterium
CACCAGCTCGTTCACCTTCGCGCGGGCGGCTGCCTTGTCCTTGAACCAGAGTGCGTTGATCTCCGTGTAGACCTTCATGTCGTCCGGCACATCATCCTCTGCGAAGATCGCCGTCACCGAACAGGCCGGCTCGCAGGCACCGCAGTCGATACACTCGTCCAAATCGATGTACAGGATACGGTCCTCATCGCCCTCGTCGTGGATGCAGTCGACAGGACAAACGTCGACGCACGAGCGGTCCTTGGTGCCGATGCACGGCTGCGTGATTGTGTAGGTCATGTCGATTGCCTCCTCACGGTGTAGCCTCAGTGGCACCTCATTTTACGTTCGCACGCAACTAGGCGGAAGGCTTTTGCGAAGCAAAGACTGTCGAAATAGGAAACTCAGCGAGAAATTCGGTAGACCACCCCGCTCAGGTAGTCGACGAAGTACAGGAAGCCGTCCGGCCCGCTCAGGACATCGCTGGTGCAGCCAGTCGAGATGATGTTGTCCGAGACCGCGGTACCGTTCACGTCGAAGCGGACCGCGTGCAGGGCGCCGCCCTCGTGGAACTGGCAGAAGAACAGCACCCCATCGAAGTTCGGCAGCGCCGCTCCCCGATAGAACTCCATGCCGGATGGCCCGATGGCGTGGTTGTAGAACAGCATCGGCGCGGCGACCTGGTCGAGGGGCACGGAGAGCGAATAGCCCGGCCAGCCGTAGTTCGCGCCCGGCCGGATCGAGAGGATCGCATCCTGGCCCAGCCATCCGTTCTCCGTGGAAAAGATACGCCCCGTGAACGGGTCGATGCCGATGTCGTACGGGTTGCGTAGGCCGTAGGCGTACACGCGCGGATCGGCCGCCGGATCGTTCGTGAAAGGGTTATCGGCTGCAGGCGAGCCGTCGCGGTTGATCCGCAGGACCTTCCCGAGCGGCGAACCCACGTCCTGCGCCGCTGCCTCTTGCTGGTGGTCGCCCACCATGACGAACAACGTCCCGTCCGGCTCGAAGCGCAGGCTGCCCGCGATGTGGCAGCAGGGCTGGGCGACGTTCAGGCTGAGGATCTCCTGCAGGCCGACCGCTTGCCCGCCGGCGACTGTGATCCGCGCCAGCACGGTGCGATAGTCCGGGTCCTTCGTGGAGTAGTAGGCGTAGATGTAGCCGTTCTCGCTGAAGTCCGGGTCGACCGTCAGCCCGTCGAGTCCCAGCTCCGAGAAGCCCTCCGGCGTGATCGGCGTGAACGAATTGACCGTAACGAGCGGATCCGGCTGCAACACGCCGTCCTTGACGACGCGTATCGCGCCCGACTGCTGCGCGACGAGCATCGTTCCGTCCGGCTCGAACGCGATCGCCGTTGGCTGCTCCAGCCCGCTGACGGCGGTATCGATCTTGTAGCCCACAGGCAGCCGTTCGTACGTGGCGGGCCCGTCGAAAAACGTGCTCGGCTTGCTCGGGTCGAAGCCCCACCGGCTGGGAGCCCCGGGCGCGACCGTCGGCGTTCCCGCCAGACTCCCGGGCGGGGCCGATGTCGCCAGCAGTGGCGTCGCCGGCGCCCCCTTCGATGGCGTCGCGCATGCCCCAAAGAGCAGCATGCTCCCGAGAAGCAGCGCACCCCACCCGCGGCCCTGCGGGCACCACCGCATCGATGCTCTCCTACGCTATGCGCCCGGGCGCTTCCAGAAGCGCCACCAGCGCCGCCCGCCGCCATTCTCCCGGCCGGCCGCTGGCTCCGGCTCGATCTGTTCCAACCGCCGGCGCAGCGTGAGCATGTGCCCGGCCAGCTGCGTCGACTCGTCCGCATCGTCCGCCGCATCGGGAAAGAGCCGTTGTAGCGCCTCCCGAAAGGCCGGCACCATCGTTCGCCCGCCGCCGGCGAGCAACGGCGACGCCTTCAGCTCGTTCATTGCGCCCGCGATCGCCGACACCAAGCGCCGGCGCTGCTCATCGCTGAGCTCGATCGTCGCTGACGCGCGGTCGAGCTGCGGTTCGAGCTCGTTCGCCACGTCCGACAGCCGGTGCGCCGACGTTTGCTTCGTCGCCGGATCGAGCTCCGAGCCGGGCCGGGCGAGGTGATACTGCAGCGCCACATACGCCAGCCTCGCGTCAAGGTTGGTGAACTGCACCGTTGTCATGAAGTAGCGCTGCAACGATAGCAACGGCGCGCGCTAGGATGAACCGATACTAGGCGCGATTGGTGACAGTTACGCGCTGTTGTGGGAAAGATGTTCGTAACGTGTCACGTCACGGGGCGCTGCCGCGACAACTGCGTGAGCGCGCGAACAGGAACGCGCCGCGGAGCGCGCCTGATGTGGAAAGAGTCACACGACGGGCAGCTTATGTCGAGCGGCTCCGATCAGAAGACGAGGGGTCGCTTACTTGTGACGGCGCTGCCAGCGGGTCTTCTTGAGCCGCTTCCGATGCTTGTGCTTACTCATCTTCTTGCGCCGCTTCTTGACGACGGAGCCCATAGGCCTCCCTAGAGATGTTCCGTGAACTGTTCAGGAGTAATTCCAGCTTGACGAATAATAGCGAGGACGGTTCCTTTGGGCAATTCCCCGCGATGCATGGGGACAACGACAGGTCGCCGAAGCCCGGCTTTGGTCAGAATCACATGACTCCCAGTTTGTCTCTTAGCGATGAACCCTGCACGCTCCAGCGCCTTGACGATCTCTGCCGGGCGCAAGGACGGCAGTTGTTGCGGCATGGGCCCGAACTACGAGGCCCTGGCCAGCTCGACGAACTGCTCCGGAATATCGAAGCCTTCTTCTTTCGCGACAGCGAGCCACCCGCCAATTGCGTCCTCGATCATCGAGACGGCTTCTTCGAATGTCGCGCCATACGTAAGGCAGCCAGGTAGTGCAGGAACCGTAACGGTATAGCCGCCTTCAGGCTCAGGCTGAAACTCAAGCACAATGCCGTTGCGGATTACGTGGAACGTCCGGGCCATGACCTCGGATTATATCACGTTGGTTGTCTCGCCCTACGCCAGCTCCTGTATCGCCCGCACGACGCGGTGCGGGCGTATGGCGGCTTCCGCGGGCAGGCCGCCGCCTTCGCCATCAACCCACACGGTATGCATCCCGAGCGACAGCGCCGGCGCGATGTCGGCCTCCAGGTTGTCGCCCACCATCCACGTCGCCTCCGGATCGCTCCCGCACGCCTGCAGCGCATGCTGAAAGACGCGCTCGTCCGGCTTCCCCACGCCGAACTCCTCTTCGATCACGATGCAATCGAAGAAGCGATCGAG
>JBGQHA010000342.1:0-3221 GCA_041497735.1 Dehalococcoidia bacterium
ACACCGAGGACGTACTCGCCTCGCTCGGCTTCGATGCTGCAGCCATCAGCTCATTGCGCGAGAAGGGCGCTGTCGGCTAGCGCGCCGGCGCGACCTCAGGCTCGATCGGCGTAGGCGCTATCGATGGCTCTTCGGCATCCGCGCGCAGCCACAGCGCCAGCGCGAGCGGCGCCGTGACGCCCAGGAACGCAGACGAGCACCAGAACACCGCCTGCAGCGATGCGCGGTCCGCGATCGCTCCCAGCGCCGGCAGCCCGGCTGCGATGACGATGCTGCTTATGAGCTGCCGCGCCGAGAGGATCGTCGCGCGCTGTCCGCTTGGGATGCGCTGGTTCAGGTAGTCGGTCGTCGCGGGCACGATCATCCCGTTCGCCAGCAGCACCGTTGTCGTCGCCCCGAAGGCGTACACGGAGTTCCAGCCGCCCAGCAACGCGTACGAGGCGACCGTGACGAATGCCGCGCCGGCCAGCGTCCAGCGCATGCCGAGCCGAGACGTCACACGGTACGCGAGCACGGCCCCGATCATGGCGGCTACGCGCATCGGTGTCTGCACCACACCGAACAGCCGCACAGGCACGTCGTGCTGGTCTAGAAACGGCTGGCTGAAGACGATCGTCGCGTTCACGCTCGCCATCAGCAGCGCCGCCAGCAGCAGCATCGATCGCACCGGGGGCGAGCGCCAGATTGTGCGTGCGCTCTCGACGACGAGCTCTCGAAAACCCGGCCGCTCGCCTTCGTGGATCGGCGGCTCCGCGAACGACCACGCCACCACGATCGTCAAGCCGCACGTCACGGCGCTGATCACCACCGGGAATGAGAGGTTCGTCATCGCTGCCAGCGGCGCGCCCAGCAGCAGCCCCGCCAGCGTCCCGAGCGAGAACATCCCCCAGCCGATGCCGGCCACGCGTTGGTACTCGTGCTCACGCCCGACGGCCTTGAGGCTGTCGAACACCAGCGCCGCGTCCGCGCCCGACGCAAATGTCAGCCCGATGCCCCACACCACGTACGAGACGAGCACGACCCAGTAGTTCGCCGCGATGCCGAAGACGAGGATCGCTGCGGTCGTGAACGCGCCCGCCAGCATCAGCGACGTCTTCCGCCCGAAGCGATCGGCGATCAGCCCTGTCGGAAGCTGACTGAAGATGATCACGACCCAGAAGATCGCCTCCAGCGTGCCTACCTGTGTTAGCGAGAAGCCGCGGTAGTCCGTGAGGTAAATGACCCAGATCGGCCACCAGAGCTGGAACGAGTACAGAAACTGGAAGGCGTACGACTTCCAGACGTTCGCCTTGTAATCGTGGCGGTCGCGCGAGAATAGTCCCCGGATCATGGCCGGAACCATCATACCTGAGGGGCTGCGGCGCCAAGCGAAGGCCGGGCTGTAGCCTGGTGAGACCGCAGGAATTGCGTCCGGTGTTGCTCTCTAGAACGCCAGGCTGTGCAGCGCGTCGATGAACTTCGCAAGCGCCTCTGCCGGCGCATCGAACAGGAAGATGCCGGGCGCCAGGAAGTTGTTGTCCGTCACCAACAACCCGAGCACAATCGCCCACACGGAGAACCCGGCCAGGTTGGCAACCAGCACGCGCGCCGGGTTCGCCGGCGTGGTTGCCTGGATCGCGATCGTCGTCAGGCCAAAGAACAGCGCGATCGAGGCCAGACCGACGCCGAAGTCGACCCCGGGAATGAACATCGCGATCGTCAGCACCAGCGGGACCGAGGCCATGCCCATCGTCCGGAGCATCTGCTGCCAATCGGCGTCCTCGCTGAAGACCTGCGTCAGGATCACGTACGCGACGAACAACCACACGATCCACAGCGCGAACGAGAGGAAGGTTCCCAGGATCACGGAGTGCAAAAACAGCTTCCCTGAGTCGCCGTAGCCCTTCACCACCCACCACATCCACCCGCCGATGCCGGCCACCATGGTCGAGAGGATCACGACGGCGATCGCCGGCAACGTGGCCGCCGGGTCCAGCCGCACTTCGTCGAAGACGGTCGTATCGAGCTTAGCCAGCCGCACCAGCCGTTCCGAGAGGATGGTGAGGTCCATTCGCGGTTCCATCGGCATCATGGCAGTACTCCTTACCGCTTATCCGCCACTTGGTCGCCAGTATAGGAGCGTGGCGATTGGCCGTAAAGCCGCTCTAGAGGGGGCGCTTGGCTGGGATGCCCGGCCGCCGCGGAAAGCGCAGCGGCGTCGGCAGGTCCTTATCGATGATCACGAGCTTCTGGGGCGGCTCCGAGCGGGGAAGGTCTTCCACTGCCCGGATCGCGCCCTTCAGCATCTCGAGCGCCACGCGAGCGTCCTTCACCTCGGCCTCCGCTTCCTTCCCCTTGGGCGCGAGCACGAGGCCGCCCATCCGGACGAACGGCAGCGTGAGCTCGGCGAGCGTCCTGATCGGCGCCAGCGCCTTGGCGACCGCAAAGTCATACTGCTCGCGGTGGTGCGGATCGTGCGCGACCTCCTCGGCCCGGCGCGTGATCACGCTCACTTCGCTGAGTCCCAGCTCTGGCAGGACCGCCATCAGGAACTCGGCCTTGCGTTGCTTCGCTTCGACGAGCGTCAGTTGTAGGCTCGGCTCCAGGATCTTGAGTGGAATGCCAGGAACGCCCGCGCCGCTTCCAACATCGATGAGGGAGTGTTCTTGGAGCGTGAAGCCATGTTCCCGCAGCACGGCGATCAACGCCGCGGATTCCAGGAAGTGGCGTCGCTGGATGCCTTCCTCGTCGCGTACGGCCGTCAGGCTGACGCGCTCCGACCACTCGATGATGAGTTCCATGTAGCGCTCGAAGCGCTCCAGCTGTTGCTTTGTAAGCCGTAATCCTAGGTCGCCGATTCCTTCAGCCAAGAGTGCGACCGGCGGCATGATTACGCGATACTCCTCTCTCATTTGTTGCGTCCGTGGGTTCCCCCGCGCCGCTGGCGAACGAGCCTCCTCAAAGAAGGCCGGTCAGTGTTGCGCCTGGGATGCGGCAGGCAAGCAAGAGGAGCGGTGCTGCCGCTCCAGATCCGCCAGGCTTTCCTGCCCTGGCCGGCGGTGCCGAGAGGATTCCCCCTCGAACTGCATCGCGCCGGGCCCAGCCCCCGGAGCCAGATGTTCGTCACCAGAAAGCTGTGCGCACGAGCGAGACAGCTTCGTTTCCGGCTCGTCCACCCTGAACCGGCGGCATCAAGCGGCCGCTGGATAACCCGCGGGCCGCCTACCAATCCTACAATACCA
>JBGQHA010000343.1:0-3210 GCA_041497735.1 Dehalococcoidia bacterium
CCTTCGCGATCGGCCAGCCGCCGACCGTACTCGATCTGCTTGTCGGAGAGATCGATGCCGATCACCTGCGCGCCCTGTTTCGCGAGCACGATGCAGTCCTGCCCGCCGCCGCAGCCGAGGACGATCACGTGCCGGCCGGAGACGTCGCCAATCAGCTGCAGCTCGTCTTCTCCGGGGCAGCGCGCGCCGTAGGTAAGCTGCGTGGTCGAAATCTGCTTCTCATCCTGGTATGCGCGCGAGATGGTATCCCACGCCTGGCGGTTATCCGGCGGGGTTGCGCCGGCGGCGACAGGCATCGGGGCCGTGGTCGCGAGCTTCTCGCGGCCACCGGCGAGCCAGTCGCGCAAGGCAGGCGGCATCGAGAGCTGCGCGAGCTCCTCCGGCGCGAGCCAGCGCACGTCCTGGTAGTCGCCCCCTGCGCGGAAGCGCAGCTCGCCTTCGAATCGCGGCACGCGGAAGATGTTCGCTACGTAGCGGCGGCCGTCGGCGTCCTCCAGATAGAGCGTCTCCGCGAACGACGGATCGGCGATCTGCACGGCGAGCTCATGGAACGTGTGGCGCTCCAGGGCGGCCTCGGCAGAGTCGTCCGCAGGGACGGCGCCCGCGGGCAAGAGCCACTGTCCGGCGAACGGCGGATGGTCCCCTTTACGGTGAGCGACGAGCACGCGGCTCCCGCGTTCGAACAGCGCCAGCGACAAGATGTTAGGCATTGCTAGTATCCCAGGCTCCCGCGCGGCGCAGCGGCCGCCTGCTCCTCCGCGCGGTCGATGGCGCTCATCAGTGCCGCCGCCTTGTTCACCGTCTCTTGGTACTCAGTCGGCGGGTCGCTGTCGTAGACGATGCCGCCGCCCGCCTGCACGTGCGCCACGCCGTCCTTGACGACCATCGTGCGCAGCGTGATCGCAGTATCGAGGTTGCCCGAGAGGTCGAAGTAGCCCGCGGCGCCCGCGTAGACGCCGCGCCGGTCGCGCTCCAGCTCGCCGATGATCTCCATCGCGCGGATCTTGGGCGCGCCGGAAACCGTGCCCGCGGGGAAGCACGCGCGCAGCGCGTCGTACGACGACATGTCGCCGCGGAGGCGGCCCGTGATGTGCGAGACGAGGTGCATGACGTGCGAGTAGCGCTCGACCTCCATCAGCTCTGTCACCTGCACAGTGCCCGGCTCGCTCACGCGCCCGACATCGTTGCGGCCGAGATCGACGAGCATAATGTGCTCCGCACGTTCCTTCTCGTCGGTGCGCAGCTCTTGCTCGTTCGCGAGATCTTCGGCCTCGTCCGCGCCGCGCGGCTTCGTCCCGGCGATCGGGTGGTAGTCGACCTTGCGGTCCTCCACCCGCACGAGCATCTCCGGCGACGCGCCGACGACGTGGCAGTCACCCAGCTCCAGGTAGAACATGTACGGCGACGGATTCACCGTGCGCAGCGCGCGGTAGATATCGAACGGGTGCGCCTGCGTCGGGCGCGAGAAGCGCTGCGAGAAGACGACCTGGATGCAGTCGCCCGCGACGATGTACTCCTTGATCCGCTCGACGTTGCGTTCGTAGTCGTCACGCGACATGTTCGAGCAGATCTCGGGATGCTGGACCGCAACCGGCGGCGCATCCTTGCGGTACGGCAGCGTTGCGAGCGGCTGCGACAGCCGCCCGACGAGCTCCTCGATCTTCCACGTCGCCTGGCGGTACGCAGCTTCGATGTCGCCGTCGAGGCGGACGTGCGAGACGACTTTGATGACGTGTTGGACGTGATCGAACACGAGGAGGGTGTCGGCGAACATCAAGACGGCGTCGGGAACGCCGAGCGGGTCGTTCGCCGGCTCCGGCACGCGCGGCTCGAAGTGGCGGACAGTCTCGTAGCCGAGGTAGCCGACGGCACCACCGTGGAATCGCGGCAGGCCCTTCACCGGCGCGACGCGAAAGCGCGACAGCTCCTGCTCGATGAGCGTGAGCGGGTCGCCCGCCTCCTCATTGCGCTCGGCGTGCGAGCCGTTGCGCAGCACTCGGTATGGCTCGCTGCCGAGGAAGCTGTAGCGACCGAACCGCTCGCCTCCTTCCACGCTCTCGAGCAGGAAGGAATACTTCCCGCGCGCGATCTTGAGGAACGCAGAAACCGGCGTTTCGAGGTCTGCGGGCACTTCCCGGAAGATCGGCACGATGTTGCCCGAACTGGCGAGGGCGCGGACTTCTTCTAACGAAGGTGAGTACTTCATGGCTTCGCTCCGTCCAGGTAGTTCAGCTTCAAGGCCGCGCGCACCTCAGAGATGGTGGCTTCGGCAACCTTCTTCGAATGCGCGGTGCCGCTGGCGAGCGCGTCGCGGACGAAGTCCGGCCGGTCTTCGAAGTGCGCGCGGCGCTCACGGATCGGGCCCAGGAAGGCGTTGAGCGCGCGGGCGAGCTTCTGCTTCACCTCGACGTCCCCCACCTTGCCGGCGACGTAGCGTTCCTTGAGATCCTGCACCTCAGCTGTGTCAGGGTTGAAGGCGTCGTGATACATGAAGACGGGATTGCCCTCCACGTGCCCCGGGTCGGTCGCGTGGATGCGCGTCGGGTCGGTGAACATGCGCGAGACCTTCTGCGTGACGGTCTTCTCGTCGTCCTTGAGGTAGATCGCGTTACCGAGCGACTTGCCCATCTTCGCGTTGCCGTCGACGCCGACGAGGCGCGCCACGCGACCGACGAGCGCTTCGGGCTCCGGGAAGATATCGCCCACGACGCGGTTGAAGCGTCGCGCAATCTCGCGCGTCATCTCAATGTGCGGCAGCTGGTCCTCGCCGACAGGTACCAGGTGCGCCTTGGGCATGAGGATGTTGGCCACCTGCATGATCGGGTAGTTGAAGAAGGCGACGGGCACCGACTTCGTCCCGAGATCGGCCATCTCCGCCTTGAGCGTCGGGTTGCGCTGCAGCATGCCCAGCGGCGTGTACCACGACAGCCACGACGACAGCTCGTGGTGCTCCGGGATCATGCTCTCGATCGCGAAGTGACTGTTGTCGGGGTCGAGGCCGACCGCGAGCCAGTCGAGTGCGACCTCGAAGACAGACTGGCGAACCGTGTCAATGTCGTCGGCGTAGTCGGAGACCTGGCAGTCCGCGATGAGGAAGAAGCACTCGTACTCCCGCTGAAGGCGCACCCAGTTCTCGAGCGCGCCGATGTAGTGCCCGAGGTGCAACGAGCCCGTCGGGCGGACGCCGGTCAGTATGCGCTTCTTCTCAGC
>JBGQHA010000344.1:0-3209 GCA_041497735.1 Dehalococcoidia bacterium
CGCCCACGTGTAGCAGCCCGCTCCCGGCTTGCCGATGTTGCCCGTGAGCATGAGCGGCAGGTACGTCGCCCGGTTGTGAAGCGTGGCGTGGAACCAGTGGTTCACGCCCTCGCCGATGTGGATGGCGACCGGCTTGATGGTCGCGATGTCTTGGGCGAGCCGCTCGACGAGGTGCGCAGGCGCGCCCGAGATCTCGTGCACCGTGTCGAGATCGTAGTCGCGCAAGTGGATCTTGTACAGCTCCCAGAGGCTCTTCACGTCGACGTCGCTGCCGTCCACCAACCTTACTTGGCCGCTGTACGAGAGCGCCGGATCGAGTTGCTTCTGCAGGAGCCGCTCACCGACATCGTCGCGCGTGATAGGCCTGAGCTGGCCGCTGGCCTGATCGAAGACGACGAAGTCGCCGAGCTTCTCGTACTGCTCCTGCTTGAGGCCGTGCAGGGCGAAGCTAGGGCCGTCGTGGGAGAGGCCGAGCTGGTAGTTGGGGAAGACGTCGGCAGCGCGCAGCCGCTGGAGCCTATCGGTGCGCACCAGCAGCGGGAAGTCGGTGAACGCCTTGACGAACGCCTCGTCGTACCACCCGCGGTCCATGATGATCTTCGTGATACCCAGGAAGACGGCGGTGTCGGAGATGCCGGGGCGCACGGGCAGCCAGTAGTCGGACTTGGTGGCCGGCGGGCCGTACTCGGGCGTAATGGTGACGATCGTCGCGCCGCGTTCGATCAGCTCGTTGAAGAAGTGGTTCTCCGGCATCTTGTTTTCGACCAGGTTCTTGCCGCACTGGATGTGGAGGCGGCTGTTGCGGAGGTCGTTGAAGTCCTCGTCGGAGGCCTGGAGGCCGTGTACGAAGGGCTGGCCGGGCGCCTGGTCGCCGTGCCACGTGTAGTTCGACCAGATGCGGCCACCGAGCGCATCGTCCGGCCCAACGCCGCGCACGTGCGTGTCGAGCAGCGCCAGCATGTTCGAGAAGCGGTACATGCCGTACTTCCCGATCACGCCGAGCAGCCCCATGCCGCCCCTGAGCTTGAACGTGCGCGTGCCGGCGCCGTGGGTTGCCTCGATCATCTCAGGCTGGTACCCGTCTGCCTCGAGGCGCTTCGCTCCCTCTTCGCCGCTGTATTGCTCCGCGATGGCGATCATGCCGCGCGCGACGTAGTCGAAGGCCTCATCCCAAGCGAGCCGGGCGAACGTGTCCTGGCCGCGGGCCGTAAACAGGTACGTATCGCGGTTCTCCGGCGTGAGCTGGGGAAAGCCATCGTCCGCCCAGCGTTTCCAGCCCTGGCGGACCATCGGGTACTTGAGCCGGTACGGCCCGTACACGCGGCGGTGCATCGTGAGACCCTTCTCACAGCCGCGCGGGTGCCAGTGGGCGGTCGCCTTGTTGCCGAGCTGGTCCGTGTAACGGCTGACGTCATAGTTCTGTTCCAGCCGCGAGACGACACCGTTGCGCGTGAAGGCGCGCAGCCGGCAGGCGTGGGTGTCGTTCGGTGAGCAGACAAAGGTGAAGCTTCCGTCGTACCTGTACTGATTGCGATAGACTTGCTCCCAGTCGCGGTTCGGGTAGCTCTCCAGGGGGTTGCCGATGGAGATGGGCTGCAACTGGCGAAGGGCGAACGCCGCCGGGCTGCCGGCCAGCGCAGCCGCCGCAGCAGCCCCGCCGGTCAGCTTGAGGAACGCTCGTCGACTGACGGGCCTCATCCGGCGCCTCGCAGTTGCGCCTGCGCCTCGGCCCGCAGCCGGTCCGCGGCGTCGGCAAGCTCGCGAACGAACGGCTCGCCTTTCACACGCAGAATCTGATGGGCCAGTTGGAAGAAGGGATTGTGGAAGAGGTGTACGATCTGCTCGCCCGTAAAGCCGAGACGGACATATTCCTCGAACACGGCCCACGCCATGTCGGTGAGCGCTTCGTCGTCCGGGTCCTCAGCGAGGCCAACGCCGACGAGAGTGAACGGATCTTCCGGATCGACTGTCTTCATCGCTCACGTCCGTTTGTGCTTGCGGTCACTATCGCAGACGCTGTAACAAGGGTGGCAGTGCCATCTGGCCCTAAGCGATGGGCTATTCGTCCCGCAGACCGCGCTCAAGTGATCCGAAGGCAGGGCGCAGGGAGCCGCTGGTGGCGGCGGTGACAAGGGCTCTCCATCAAGTTACGATGCAGAGAGTTCGTCCCTGATCCATGTGCGAGCCGCGACAGTGGACGGCAGCCCAATGGTGGTGAGTGCGAGCAGTACGACGTGGTCGAGCTCGGCGTCGGTCACGCCCACGTCTCGAGCTTGTCTGGCGTGGGCGCGCACCGCGCCCTCGAGCCTTCCCCCGATGGCGACTGCCAGCTTGACCAGACGGCGCGTACGCTGGTCGAGCGGCCCGCCCTCGTGAGCAGCGGCCCCCAGGGCCTCATAGTGCTGGACTACCTGAGGGAAGTCTCGCGTGAAGTCCTTGAAGGGCTGGGGCAACTCGTCCATGTCTGCACCTCTCGTTTGTTGGCGGTCACGAGCATGGGCGCTCATGGCGCTCTATCTTAGGCGTCCGGCTGGTAGGAGCAAGACGGATCCTCCGCCAGGTAGTCGCCGGTGAGCGCGTACGCCCGCGCGCGCGAGCCGCCGCACACTTCGCGGAACTCGCAACGGCCGCACTTGCCCTCGAGCAGGTCCGGCCGGCGGAGCTCCCGGAACAGCTTGGAATCGCGGTAGATCTCGACGACGGAGCGCTCGCGGACGTTGCCGGCGGCCAGAGGAAGAAAGCCGGAGGGAAAGACGTCGCCGATGTGCGAGATGAAGCAGAAGCCCTTCCCGTCGTTGACGCCCCTGGCCGGGCGCGCCAGTCCATCCTCATAGCGATAGCCCGCTCCCGCGAGCGCGATCGGGCCGTGACCATCGCCGCCTTCCCGAGCGCGCTGGACGGCGACGCGCCGGTAGGCAGGGGCAGCGGTAGACTTCACATCGAAGGGCGCTCGCCGAGAGAGTTCGGAGAGCCAGTGGAAGGTGGACTCATGTTCCTGCGGCGAGATCATGTCGGCCGCCGTGGCGCGCCCGGTCGGTACCAGGAAGAAGAGACTCCACTGCACAGCCCCGAGGCGCGCCACCAGCTCCGACATCTGGTCCAGCAGGTGGAGGTTGTACTTGCTGATGGTGGTGTTGACCTGAAACGATAGGCCGGCGTCCGCAGCGTCCCGCGCGATGGTGAGTGCCCTGTCGAAGGATCCCGGAAAG
>JBGQHA010000345.1:0-3199 GCA_041497735.1 Dehalococcoidia bacterium
CTCTCTCGATCATCCAGAGCTTGTCGAAGGACGGCTTTCGTTAGTAGGCGTTGGCTAGCCCGCCGGCTCCAGCGTTCGCGCCGCGGCCGCCGGGGCATGCGCTAGCGGCTCTTCGAGGAACGCCAGCAGCTCTCGATTGCAGAGCTCCGGCTGCTCCTCCATCGGCAGGTGGCCCGCGCTCCGAATAACGACGAGCCTCGCGTTGGGAATCGTTCTCGCGAGCTGCTCACCGGTCGATAGCTTGATCACGCGATCGTGCTCGCCCCACAGGATGAGCGTCGGTGCGCGGATCGACGCCGGATCGAACGGGACGTCGCGTCGCCGGTCGATGAGCTGCTTGAGCTGCGCGCGCAGGTGCCCCTTTACGCGCAAGGGCCGCAGATGGCCGTCGACCATCTCCGGCGTGAGCACGGCGCGATCATGCACAGCGCCGCGCAGGGCGCGCTGGATCACGCTCCGGTTCAAGAACAAGGGCGCGAAGAGCGGCGCCACCGGTCGCCAGGCCACGCCGACGTTCCGGGCGCGGAACATCTCGCTCACTGTCGCGCTGTCGACGAGCATGAGGCGCTCGACGCGTTCCGGATAGTGGATCGCGAACCACATCGCGATCGCACCGCCCATCGAGTGGCCGAGGACGGCCGCGCGTTCGATACCGAGAGCGTCCATCACGCGCGCCACGAGCGTGCCCAGCCCGGCGACTGAGTAGTCGCCGTCCTGCGGGCGCTCGGAGAAGCCGTACCCGAGCAGGTCGATCGCGATCACGCGATGGCGCTGCGCCAGCTCCGGGATGGCGTAGCGCATCGAGAACGTCGACCCATTCCAGCCGTGGATGAGCACGACCGGATCGCCCTGCCCGGCCTGCACGTAATGGACCCGCCGTCCGTCGATATCGATGAACGAGCCTGGCACGTCCGCTGTCTCGAGATCGATGTTCTCGAAGTGGCGCACGTAGCGCCTGGCGAAGAAGGCATACGCGGCCAGCGCGGCCGCACTGCCACCGATGATTTCTAGAAGACGAGCAGATATGGCCATGAAGGCATTCTAGCGCGGCGTCTTGCCGCGAGCGAGCCGCTACTGGCCCGCCGGGCGCTCGCCCAGCGTGATTTGGGAGCTTTCCTTGGTGCCGTCTCTGTAGTAGTCAACGGCAACGTTGTCTCCGCCGGGATGATTGCGCAGCGCCTCGACCAAGTCGCCGCTGTTCCGGATCGCCTGGCCGGCAAGCGACACGATCACATCACCGCGCTGCAGGCCGGCGTTGTCCGCCGGCGACCCGTTTGTGACCTGCGTGATGTACACGCCGTTGGCCGATGGCAGGCCGAGGTTCCGCGCCTCACCGGGCGGGATGTCCTGGAAGTTGACGCCCAGATAGCCTCGCGTGACCTTCCCGTTTTGGATCAGCTCCTGGACGATCGGCTTCGCGGTGTTGATCGAGATGGCGAAGCCGACGTTCTGCGCGCCCTGCACAATCGCCGTGTTGATACCCACGACACGGCCGTGATCGTCTACCAGCGGGCCGCCGCTGTTGCCGGGGTTGATGCTCGCGTCGGTCTGGATCGCATCGTTGATCGAAATATCTTGCTCCTGGATCGTCCGGTTGACGGCGCTCACCACGCCCTGCGTTACTGTCGGATCGCCCTCGAGCCCGAGCGCGTAGCCCATCGCCACGACCTCCGACCCGACGGGCAGCGACGATGAGTCGCCGAGCTCGGCGGGCGCCAGCGTGCCCTGACTGACTTTGATCACCGCGAGGTCGGTCTGCGGGTCCGTCCCAACGACGGACGCCGGTACGGTCGTGCCGTCAGACAGCGTCACGGTGATGCTGCTGGCGAGCGTGGTACCGCCCAGCCGCACGACGTGGTTATTCGTGATGATGTGGCCATCGGTGTCCAAGATGACGCCGGTGCCGATTCCCTGCGTTGGCTGTGGCTGATTGAAGAAGTCGACCGTGGCTCCCTCGGTCAGGACCTGCACGACCGAGGGCCGCAGCTTGCGCACGATGTCGACCGTGTTGAGCGCGCCCCCCGTCGTCGAAGATGTCAGCGAGCTCGTCGCCAGCGACAGTGTGCTCGCGGCAGTGGTTATCGGTGAAGCGGCGGGCGTCTTACTGTTGTTGCCGCTGCCGCCGCACGCAACGACGATCGCAGCGATAACTAGAACCGGCAGCAGGGATCCGCGGGGAAGGCCCATCAGGTGCATTCTACGGACACACCGGCGGCAAACGGAAAGCAACAAGTGTGACAATCTACCGGGCCTCGTCGGTCAGGTGAATCCGGGGGATCTGCGCTTGGTCCCACTCCTCGAAGCACTGCGGCCCCAGGCCGCCCAGCTCTTCGCGCGCTCCGCGCACCTCCGCCAAGAACCGCTTCGCGTCGACGCCCATCGTCATCGACGCGCCGTCCAGCTTCGCCAGCCCCTCATCGAGGAGGCGAATCGTCCCCGGATACTCATGCCGCATGAGATGCACGAACGCGGCAGCCACCTGGATCAGGCCCTGCAAGAACTGACGGAATGGCCAGGGGCTCCGCAGCCACAGCTCCTCCCATGTTTCGTGCGCCTCGAAAAAGTAGCCGCTGTTGTACTGGTCCACGCCCGCCAGCAGGATCGGACGGCGCGCCTCCACCTCCTCTTCGGTGAAGAGCGCCAGATTTCGCGATCCAGGTTCCTTCGGCATGATCGGCAGGGCCCGCTGCATTCTATCGGCCACGCAACACCTCGTCTCCGGCCCTCCTGCTCTCACACCAGCGTATGGCGTCGTAGCTTGACACTCATCCTGCCAGCGAGTACTTTGTCCCTTGAGTCACAAAGCGCCCCCGCTTTCTCCAGTCCTTTCGTGCAGCAGCCCATGGAGGGGTGAGTCTGGCCCACACGCGCGTTTTTCGCTCGCTCGAAGGCGGACGGGCAATTGCGCTCCTGGCGGTGATCGTTGCAGTTCTTCTCGTCGTCCTTCAACCGGTGACTCCCGGAGGCGCCGCGGCCGGCCCCAGCATCGGCGATCCTATGCTGGCGACGACCTACGGAGGCTTGCTGACGATACACGGCACGAACCTGGGCGGCGTCGGCGCGCAACGCAGCCTCCGTTTCGATTACGGCTTGCGTTCGACAACGCTCTACCCTAACTCACCACCGATCCGCGCGTGGCAAGACACGTCCATTCAGCTCGAGCTGCCGCCGCAAGTGCAGAGCGGGCAGCTCACCGTGA
>JBGQHA010000346.1:0-3195 GCA_041497735.1 Dehalococcoidia bacterium
GGTGAAGCAGTACAACCACAACTGCTAGCGGGCAGACGGCTTGCTACTCAGTCGCTCAGGAAGTCGATCAGCTCTTTGTTGATCCGGTCCGGGGCCTCGCGGTGCTGGAAGTGGCCGCAGCCCTCGATCTTCTTCAGCGTGTAGTTCGTGAAGTACTGACCCAGGTTGTCGCTCCACTCGTAGCGCAGGATCGGGTCGGCGTCGCTCCAGAGCACCAGCGTCGGCGCGGCGATAGGCGTGTTCTCCTGCTGGCCGGCGGTGCGAAACGCCGCTCGATAGCAGTTGAAGCCGCCGCGAACCGCGCCGGGCTGCGAGTACGCCTCGACGAACTCCGCGATCTCGCCGTCCGGGAAGACATCGGTGTCGTGCGACCAGTGGCGCAGGAAGTGGTGCAGGTACGTTTCGATCGACGCGCGCGTCGCGCCGACGACATCCTCGGCCCAGGGCTGCTGGTGGAAGATCATGTACCAGCTCTCGAGAACCTGGGGCATCTGGAACCACCGGCCGCCGATCCCGCCATACGGTGGGTTCAAGAGCACGAGCTTGTCGAGCAGCCCCGGGTGGCGCTGCGCGAACCGCTGCGCCCATGACGCGCCGAAGTCGTGCGCGACCATGTGGACTTTGTCGAGGCCGAGGTGACGGATGAGCGCGGCGAGGTCGTCCGCCATCACGACGTCGGTGTAGCCCTGTTCGGGCGGCAGGTCCGGCTTGTCCGAGTATGCGTAGCCACGCATGTCGGGCGCGACGACATCGAACCGCTCAGCCAGCGCCGGGATGTTCTTGTTCCACTCGAACCAGAAGCCGGGCCAGCCGTGCACGAAGAAGACCGGCTTGCCGGCGCCCTGCCGCACGTAGTGCAGCCGCACGCCGTTCACTTCCGCAAACTGGTGGTTCCAGAGCTCCGGCATGCGCTAAGCGCTCGCTTGAACGAACTCGATCTCGGGAGGAGCTGTTTCTCGAGGAATCGTGTCGCCTGAAGCGCGCAGGCTCTCGATGCAGCCGTCAACGGCCTCACGCGCGTTGTCTAACGCTTCTTGGCGAGTGTGACCCCAAGTGTGACAACCGGGGAACGCAGGGACGGAGGCGAGCCAATTGCCCTCTTCATCGTGCGTGAGAACGACCGCATACTTCATGGTGTCAGACTACCTCGTTGAACGCCGCCATGTCTATGCTTTCGCCCCTCGTCTCGGCCCGAGCACGTCGATCGCCGCGACGAGCAGCCCCCTACCCTCTGCCGTCTCGTACGACAGCACGCGCGGCTGGATGCGATACGCTCCCAGCGCGCCGAAGAGCACCACCGTCTGCGCGACGGCGTTCTCGCCCGCGCGACGGCGCAGCTCTGAATCGGCGTGAACAAGCCATTGCACGTCCAGGTCTTCGATCGCGCGCCGGTAGTGCTCGTCGAACATGCGAGCAGCGCGCGCGTCCTGTGTGTGCGATAGCTCAGCGAGGCACACCACGGCGATCCGCCGCGTGTCGTCGTGGATCGCGCGAGCGAGCGCCCGGCCGAACTCGAAGTGGAACCGCAGCTCGAGGCGTGCGGTCGTAATCCAGAGCCAATTCGAGGCTGTCACGCCGTCCGTCAGCATCGGTGCGAGCGCGTCGTCGATGCGCAGCGGCGCGTCGACGGGGATCGCGTCCTTCTTCGCCTCGGCGACCACCCGCTGCCGCAGCTCTGCGTCGCCCGATACGCCGATCGCGGCACGCAGCGCGGGCGGCGCACAGATGACGACGATCAGCTCCGGCTCGTACGAGCCGAGCTCGCTCATGACCGTTCGGATGGCCGCCGAGGTTTTCGGTGCGCTTGGGCCGGCATTCCGCGCGTTCGGCTGGATGCACACGTAGACGAACGGCATGTCGAGGGCAGTATAGCTGCGCGCTAGGCTGAAGCCTGACCCGCGGCCGGGCCGTGCATGACCTGAACATTGCATGCAAGACGCATTTAGGGCGGTTCTCGAACCGCCCCTACGGCGACAGGCTAAAGCCTGTCCCGCGGGATCAGGAGCGGAGGGCCGTCTTCAGCGCCTCGATAACGATGCGGTCTTCGCGAGGATGCACCGTGCGCGGGTCGAGCAGGACAGTGTCGTGCTCGATGCGGGCGACGACGGGCGTGGTGAATGAGCGCAGCCGGCGCGCGATATCGTCCGCGGAGCGATCGCTCTTCATCCCAATCGCCAGGAGCTTCGTCGGGAGGCTCTCCTCCGGAAGGCTGCCGCCACCGACCATCGATCTGCCGTCGACGACCGCGGCGCCGCCGCCCGGCGCGCGCGCCCAGCGCTTCGCGCGACGGCCGATGGTCTCGACGGGCAGCGCGATCATGCGCCATACAGGGACGTGTTCCAGCGCCTCGTCGCGGAGATAGTGATCGAGCGTTGCCGCCAAGCCCGCGATGCTCGCTTTGTCGAGCCGGAGGGCCCGCGACAGTGGATGCCTTCGCAGGCGATCGATTAACTCGCGCCGGCCCGCGAGGATGCCCGCCTGCGGCCCGCCTAGCAGCTTGTCGCCGGAGAAGAGCACGATGTCCGCCCCCGCTGCGATGCTGTCCTGTGGTGTTGGCTCCGGCGCGAGGCCGAAGCGCGTCGTGTCCAGCAAGCAGCCGCTGCCGAGGTCATCGATGAGCAGCAGATCGCGGTCGTGCGCAAGGCGCGCCATCTCAGCAATCTCGACGTGCGCCGTGAAACCGATCACCTTGAAGTTGCTCGCGTGCACACGCATCAGCGCGGCGGTCTGCTCCGTGATCGCTTCATCATAGTCCCGCAGGTAGGTGCGGTTCGTCGTGCCCACCTCCATGAGGAAGGCGCCGCTCTCGGCCATCACGTCCGGTATGCGGAAGCCACCACCGATCTCGACGAGCTGGCCGCGCGAGATGATCACCTCGCGGTGCTGCGCCAGGGCGGAGAGCGCAAGCAGCAGCGCCGACGCGTTGTTGTTCACCGCGAACGCCGCCTCGGCGCCCGTAAGCTGGCAGAGCTGCGCCTCCAGATGGGCGTTGCGCGAACCGCGCTCCCCTGCCTCCAGATCGAACTCCAGGTTCGAGTAGCCGCGCGCGATATCGGCCATCGCGGCGATCGCATTGTCGGAGAGCGGCGCCCGCCCCAGGTTCGTGTGGATGATCACGCCCGTCGCGTTGATCGCCGGACGGAGCGAGGGCGTCAACGCGGAGCGGGCCCGCCGATCGATCGCGTCCACGAGCAC
>JBGQHA010000347.1:0-3162 GCA_041497735.1 Dehalococcoidia bacterium
CGACCTGCGCGCCCCAGTCGCAGAGGATCGCGGCGCACGAAGGCCCGGCCACCCACACCCCCATCTCCACCACGCGGATGCCATCCAACGCGCCGGCCATGTGCACGTCCTCCTCGAACCGTTTTGCCCGATTATACAGCTAGAGGGATTATAATTGAGCATGACTTACCAGAGATACAAGAGTCCAGCAGGCCCGATCGGTTGTCGTCCCGGTCGCTCGCGGGTTGCCTTTCCTGAGCCAAAGGACTTGAGAGCCTTAGAACTTCTCTTCTTGCAGACATCGCCGGTTACCGAACCAAGTCTCGATTACTTTGATAAGGGGCTTATGCTCGCTCACTCTCTCGTACTAGCAAGATCGAAGAAGGAATATCGAGACGACGTCCAAATCACGGCAACCGCATTGGCCTTCAGAGCATGGAACGACTTGCTCGGTTCGGGACTTCTGACACGAGCTGGATATGCCGCTCAGTCCTTTCCTCTCCTTAGATCCTCCCTTGAGAATGCCGAGGTCTTGGACTTCCTCGAAAGAAACCGTGACGCACTTCCTGAATATTTGGAAGGCCGAGGGCGGTTCGATCGCAACAAGGGCCTGAGCTGGCGACGGAAAGAACTGCCACAACCCGATTTTCGCGCCCAACTCTACGACGTGCTTAACTATCAGTCGCATTCTAATATCCGAGGTATCGCTATCTTCGGGTATACTAAGGACATCGCCAGTGAAGACGATGTACTAAGTGTCGGTCCCGTCGAGCTTCGTGATCCTCAACTATCCCCTTTCAAGATCGCCAACGCCTTGGTGAGCTATCCTACGCGGGCTTTGTTTAGAATGGATCCGGAGGTCGCACCGCCTCCGTGGCGGGATGAATTTGAGCAGTGGGACAAGGGCACGGGACGCTTTCTGGAAGAGGATATGGTTCTCGAAACATCGCCCGAAGCTACGAGTTCTTCGTGACGAAGTGGTTCAACCTCGCTCGATTCTCGAGCTGACTACGCCGCCCGCGTGACAACCCCGCTGCCTCTCCACTACCATACGGCCCATGGACGCCTTCACCGCCATGTTCACCGAGCGCCCTTACGTCATCGCGTTCCTCGCGTCGTTCCTCGTCGTCGCGATGGCGGAGCGAGGCTGGCAGCGCACCGCGTTCTGGCTCGCCACCGGCACGTTCATCGGCTGGCTCGTCGAGTTCAGCAGCACGCGCAACGGCTTCCCGTTCGGCCACTACACTTACCATGAGAGCAACTTCCCGCACGAGCTCTTCATCGCGGGCATCCCGTTCTTCGCGTCGCTCTCGTTCGCGTTCCTGACGTACTTCGGCTACTCCGCCGCGTGCACGATGCTCTCGCCGCTCGTGCGACGCGAACGCGACATCGTGCGCACCGACCACAACGCCGACGGCTCGCTGCGCGCGCTCGCGCTCGCCGCGATCGTCACTACCTGGGCCGACACCGTCACCGACCCCGTCGCGCACCTCGGCAAGTACTGGTTCCTCGGCGATCTGTACAACTACCACACGTCCGGCCTGCACCACTTCGACGTGCCGCTGACGAACTACGCCGGCTGGATCTTCGCGGCGCTCTGCATCGTGTTCGTCAACCAGCGCTTCGACGCCCTCCTCCGCGCGCGATCGATCGCGCCACGCGGCTTCGCGCTACCGATGCGGCCGCTCTGGGCGATCGGCAGCATCATCGGCAACATGGCGTTCATCAACGCCATCGCGATCTACTTGCTCGCGACAGATCGCGCGCCGGGCCATCCCGTCGGCGCGATCCTCGCGTCGGGCATCGCGATCAGCGCCGCGTTCGTGCTGTTCACGATCGTCATGCTGCGCCGCGCGCTCCAACGCGGCGAGCAATCTCACGAAACTCGCGTAATTGCTCCCCTCTCCCGCTTTGCGGGAGAGGGGCTGGGGGTGAGGGAGTAATGACCGAACCCTACGTCTACGACGAGACCAACGCCGCGATCTACGACGCCGCGGTGCCGCTTCAGCCCAACGAGGTCGAGTTCTACCTCGAGCTCGCCCGTGAGGCGGAAGCACGCGCCGCAAAGTCCGCCTCAGGAGGAGGCGGCCGCACGCTCGAGCTCACCTGCGGCACCGGCCGCGTCGCGATCCCGCTCGCGCGCGCCGGCGTGCGTCTCGCCGGCCTCGATAACTCATCGGCGATGCTCGACGAAGCGCGCCGCCGCAGCGCGGATCTGCCCAACGTCGAGTGGATCGAGGGCGACATGCGCGCGTTCGATCTCGGCGAGCAGTTCGGCCTCATCACCATCCCCGTCGGCTCCTTCCAGCTCATGCTCACCGTCGAGGACCAGCTCGCCACGCTCGCCTGCGTGCGCCGCCACCTTGCGCCCGACGGCCGCTTCGCGTTCGAGGTCGAGAACCCCGTCGCCACCGAGATAGCCGAGTGGCTCACGAACCGTCGCGGTGCGTTCCTACGCAATCCATCCCGCGACTACATTTCGCCGACAACGGGGCGTCGCGTCACGTCCTGGGGCACCATCGAGTACCACCCGTCCGAGCAGCGCTACACCTCGCACGGCTACACCGAGGAGCTCGATGACGCCGGCGTCGTCCTGCAACGCACCTACGGCCCGCCGATGACGCTGCGCTACTTCCATCGATACGAGATGGAGCACATGCTCGCGCGCGCCGGTCTCGCCGTCGAGGCGCTCTACGGCGATCTCGCCAAGAACCCGTATCGCGCCACCAGCCCAGACCTCATCTTCGTCACGAAGCGCGCCGACCACTAATGTCATCCTGAGCGAAGCGAAGGATCTGGCCCCTCGTGGCGAGCCCCGCCCCCACGCGAGTCCACTAACCAAGCGAGTTCATCCTGAGCCTGTCGAAGGACGAAGCCGTAGGGGCGCATAGCCATGCGCCCTTCCTTCTCGTTTCCACACATCCGCTAACATTGATCTCGATGACCGACGCGCTCGTCTCGACAGCCTGGGTCGCCGAGCAGCTCGGCAAGCCCGGCGTCCGCATCATCGACGTGTCGTCCGAGCCGCAGCTGTACGCCGGCTGGCACCTCCCGGGCGCCGTCGCGATCGACTGGATGCGAGAGCTCATCGAGGAAGAAGACGAGTCGTCGGGCAAGATCCCCGACCCCGAGCGCTTCGCCGCGATGTGCCGCCGCCTCGGCCTCCAGCCGGACGATACGCTC
>JBGQHA010000348.1:0-3155 GCA_041497735.1 Dehalococcoidia bacterium
CAGCCGTTCAGCCGCGATGGACGCTTGGCCGTCGGTTGCCACCGCGAGAGAGCGAGCCCGTCGGACTCGGATTTCCTCGACGATGTCGGCGAAGGTCAAGTTCCGAGGCGGACCGGCCGTTCGCCACGAAAATTGCCAAGGGCTGCTTTTGGCAGCCGCCGTCATTCGGCAGGCCGGCGTCGAACGACAGCAGCCAGTCTGCACCCGACGGTCAGAACGCTTTCCCCGAGCGTCAGCGACGCAGCGTGTGCCGTCGCTCGTGATCGGCGTCCGAACTCACGGTCTCGGCTCCCTTCCGGTCATTCAGGCACGCAGGCGAATGCGGAACCAACGACCGGTCTCAAAGTACTGCTGACATAGCGAGTCGCTGATGCTCGGCCGATGCCATCCGACGACGAGGTCGATCAAACGTCTGCTGCTCAGGCCGGCGACTTCACACTTCCGACCCGTTGCTGCCGGTCGAGTCGGCGTCACCAAGGGCTGCAAGGCAGCGGTTCCGGCCTTTCGTGACCGCAACCCGAACTCACGGTCTCGACCACATTCCGGTCATCCGGGCGCTTAGGACATCTCGACGCCGACGACCGGTCTCATTTAGGTTTGTTCGACACCTGCCCGCGCATCGACACGACGCGGCGCATTGCTCCGGTCTGAGGGCAGGTGTTGGACAAACCTTGAGGGAGGAAACCGCGGGCCAGGCCGCGGTGGCGCGAACACGCTATGGCGCTATGGCGATAGTGGGCGCAGTGCTGGTACGTGCAGCCACTGTATGGCCGGTGCACGGGCCGGCCATGTTGTGAGCGCGTGCGGTAGCGCGGTTGATGGACTGCTTTGCTGGCAACCTCGACGAGGCTCGAAGAACGGTTTGGCGTCGACGAGCAACGGCCGACCAAGCCAGCCCTGGTGAACCGAGAGCCAGCGAGTTGATGGGTCGTCGATGACGCATCGCAGTCATGGCACGCTTGGATGTTCAGGCGGCGCGCGAATCGACTGGCCGCGCACGAAGGTCTGCACGACGATCATGGCCGCGCCGCAGTGCGAGCACACGAAGCACGGCTTGTCGTGGTCGATGTCGTTGTCGACGCTCTGGCTCGTACTGGATGGTGTGCTCGGCTGACCCAGCAGCGTGCGCGCCAACTCCAAGTTCGCCTTGCGGCCGCCGTTGGCCAGCAGCCCATAGTGGCGAATGCGATGGAACCCGCCGGGCAGCACGTGCAGCAGGAAGCGGCGCATGAACTCATCGGCGCCGAGCGTCATCGTCTTGTGCAGCGTCCTACCCTTGGGACCGTGCTTGACCCGGTAGTCCTTCCAGCGGAAGGTGACGCCGCGCTCGTCCATGGCGAGCAGTCGGCTGTTGGAGATGGCCACGCGGTGCGTGTAGCGCGACAGGTACGCCAGCACGGCCTCGGGCCCGGCGAACGGCCGCTTGGCATAGACCACCCACTCACACTTGCGCAGTGGCGCGAGCCAGGCCTTGAATGCCTTGGCATCGGCCAGCGTCTCGTGCCCGCCGAAGAACTGCAGCTTGCCCGCCTGATGCACCCGCAGCAGCTCCTCGAGCAAGCGCCGCCGGAACAGCCTTGAGAGCACCCGCACCGACAGGAAGAACCCCGGCGTGCAGGCCACCCAGCGCTTGCCGTCAGGTGCCAGCCCGCCGCCGGGCACGATGCCGTGCACGTGCGGGTGGTGCGTCAGCGCCGAGCCCCAGGTGTGCAGCACCAGCGTCGCGCCGATGCGGGCCCCCAGATGCTTGGTGTCGCCGGCAATCGTGATCAGCACCTCGGCGGCCACGTCGAACAGCAAGCCGTAGACCACGGCCTTGTTCTGGTACGCGATGTCGGCGATGGGCGCGGGCAACGTGAAGACCACGTGGTAATACTCCATCGGCAGCAGATCGGCCTGCCGGGCGTCGAGCCAGCGCTTGGCCGCACTGCTCTGGCACTTCGGGCAGTGCCGGTTGCGACACGAGTTGTAGGCCACCTGGTCGGCGCCGCAGCCTTCGCAGCGCAAGACATGCCCCCCCAGTGCCGCGCTGCGGCACTGCTCGATGGCCGACATGACCTTGAGCTGACCCAGGCTCAGGTGGCCGCGCTGCGCTGCTCGCCAAGCGGGCCCATGGGTGCGGAAGATGTCGGCGACCTCCAGGGCAGACTGCCCCACGGCGACAGCCTCAAGAGGGTGGCAGTCCTTCCAGCGGGCTGATCACCTCGCGCAGCAAGTCGGTGGCGACGTGGGTATAGATGGACGTCGTCTCCAACTGCTTGTGCCCGAGCAAGACCTGGATCACGCGGATGTCGACCTTCTGTTCGAGCAGATGCGTGGCGAAGGAATGGCGCAGCGTGTGCATCGACACGCGCTTGTCGATCTTGGCGGCGTCGGCGGCGGCGTGGATGGCGCGGTTGAGCTGGCGCGTGGTCAACGGGTCTACGGGATCCATGCCCGGGAACAGCCAGCCGTTGCGCAGGATCTTGCCCTGGGCATGACCCACACGCCACCACGCACGCAGCCGCTCCAGCAGGATCGGCGGAAGCATGGCGTAGCGGTCCTTGCGGCCCTTGCCCTGCTCCACGCGCAGCGTCATGCGCTGGCTGTCGATGTCGCCGACCTTCAGCGAGATCACCTCGCTGGCGCGCAGCCCGGTGCCGTAGGCCACCGACAGTGCCGTCCGGTGCTTGAGGTTGCCGGTCGCAGCGAGCAGGCGTGAGACTTCCAGGCGGCTGAGCACTACTGGCAGCGTCAGCGGCACGCGCACCGGTTGCATCTTGGCCATCAACTCGCCACGATCGAGCGTGACGTCGAAGAAGAACCTCAAGCCGGAGATCGTCGCATTGAGCGTGATCGGCGACGTGCCCTGCTCGACCATGTGCATCTGGAAGCGCCGCAAGTCCTCAGCGCTCGCGGTGTCGGGCGAGGTCTTGAGGAAGGCAGCGAGATTGCGTACTGCACGAAGATAGCTGGACTGCGTCTTGGGCTCGAACTTGCGCATGCGCATGTCCTCGAGCATGCGCTGGCGCAGCGGCGAGACGTCTGGAGTCGAGAAGTCCATGATCCTGCTCCTGTTGAAGAACGAGGCGGATTGCCCCGACCACCAACTTCGCAGAACCAGCGAACCAGCGGCACAACGAAGCACCACAACTCTCGCCGAAGCGCCTACCGCG
>JBGQHA010000349.1:0-3151 GCA_041497735.1 Dehalococcoidia bacterium
CCGCGCTTCGATTCCCGCGCACTGACAAAGCGCTGACGATGCTCGCGGCCGCTCTGAGGACGGCGCGCCACGGACTCGACTCGACATCGTCCGCCGGCGCAATCCTCTCAGGCTGTACACTGGTCTGTCATGGAACGAGGAGGGTCAGAGGCGGACGGCGGTTCGAAGAAACCCCGTAAGGGACAGCGCCCAGAGACGAGCGATCTGACAATGCAGACTTCGGAGCCCGCCGCCAGGACATTTGCAGGCGGACGATATACTGTCCGGCGCGTTCTCGGAGAGGGCTCCCAGAAAGTCGTCTACCTGGCGCGCGACACGCAGCTTCACCGCAACGTTGCAATCTCGATCATCAAGGCGGAGGGGCTCGATCAGACGGCACTCGACCGCGTTCGCCGGGAAGCTCAGACCATCGCGGCGCTGGGCACACAGCCAAACCTCATCGCGATCTTCGACATCGGCGAGGAGGCGGGGCGCCCTTACACGGTCTCCGAGTATGCGCCGGGAGGCGACCTGCGCCACAAACTGCGCGAAGCGGACGGGCGGCTGCCAATCGATCGAACGATCGCCATTGCGCAAGACCTCTGTCGCGCGCTAGCGCTGGCGCACGCCCAGGGTGTCCTGCACCGCGATGTCAAGCCAGACAACATCTGGTTTACGGCAGATGGCACCGCGAAGCTGGGCGACTTTGGCCTGGCCATCGCGTTCGGCCATTCGCGCGTGACTGCGCCGGGGACGCTCCTGGGAACAGCGGCCTACATGCCGCCCGAGCAGGCGCTCGGCTCTGACATCGATGCGAGGGCGGACCTCTACTCGCTTGGCTGCGTGCTCTACGAAATGGTGACCGGCCAGCCCCCGTTCCCGGGCGACAGTGCCGTCGCGGTCATTTCCCAACACGTCAACACGCCACCAGCGCCACCGAGCGAGCAACGCGAGGACATACCACCGGCCTTGGAAGCGCTGATGATGCAGTTGCTCGCCAAGGCGCCGGAGAACCGGCCCGCGAGCGCCTCCTCAGTCCTCGACTCGCTCTCGGCGATCGCGGGCGGCTCGGAAGCGATCAGCCCGCCGGCGGCACCGCCCGCGCGAACGGAGGCCGCGGCGCCGCGCTGGAAGCCGCCGCGCGTGCTGATAGCGGGAGCAGCAGGAGCCGTCCTGCTGGGAGCGATCGGCGCGGGCATCGTCGCATTCGCCATGCGCGGCTCCAGCCAAGGTGGGCAAACGTCCGCTCCTCTCGTCGCCGAAGGCTACGTGCCGAAGCTCGAGCCACGCGACTGCCCTCCCGAATTGAAACGCAGTCCTGACGTGCGATGTCAAGACCTTGTCGTGCCTGAGGACCGCGCCAAGCCATCGGGCCGGCAGGTCCGGCTCCTCGTCACGGTCGCCCCGTCGACGGCGCAGGAACCGGGCGTACCGCTCGTGAGCAACTATCTTGGAGCCATCACAGGCGAATCAGATCTGCGCGCGTACAGCGACGTCGTTGGCATCACACGTCGGGGCGATACATTCTCTGAGCCTGTGCTCGCCTGTCCCGAAGTGGCGGGCCTGCAGCGCCAGATTCTGGGACTGCCGACGAACGGTCCGGAGGCAAACAAACTCTTCCTGGACGCGGCGGAGCAGTGTGGCCGGCGCCTTGCGAGTGAAGGAGTGGACTTGAGCGCGTACGGAGACAACGAGATGGCGGACGACGTGCGCGACTTAGCCATCGCCATGGGCTGGCGCCAGATCAACCTCGACGGGTACCACCAAGGGTCGCGCGTAGAAATGTTGCTCGCCGCCCGCTACCCGGGCCTCATGCATGCGGTCGTGCTTGAGGAGCCGTACCACTTCGGCGGGAGGACAACGAACGATATCATCAACGCCAATGCGGGGCTCCAGGCATACTTCGCAGCGTGCCACGCCGATGCAGCGTGCGCCCGGGCCTTTCCCAACCTCGCAGATGATGCGGCTGCGGCGTACGCACGCTACCAGCAGAATCCAGTTGTGACTACTACGGCGGATCCTGAGGGTGGCCCGGACATTCGCATCTTCCTGAACGGCGACGGGGTGGCCTCTCTCTTGGTGCAGTTGCTCTCAATCCCTCCGCCGCTGCCGTTCATCGCGTCCGGCTTGGCAGCACCGGCCAACATCAGCTGGGCTACCAACGCCGCGTTTCTGGTGCAGCAAACCCCGCTCTATCCCGAGTACCCGTGGGGAGCGTATTTCAGCGAATTCTGCGAAGACGAGGAGCAGGCGTTGGACAGACTCGCCTTGCAGGCAGCAGCAGGCTCGTATCCGCTGTTTCGATTTTTCGCCAATGACCCGTTCCTCGAGCTGTGTCCGCGCTGGCCAACCAAACCAGGGACCGCAGCAAGCCCAGGGCGCGAAACGACGATCAAAGCTCCTGCTCTGATACTCACCGGCGCGCTGAACCCGTATGTGCCGCCCGCCTACACGGAGGAAGCAGCGAAGGTCTTCAAGGACGCAACGGTCGCCGTGTTTCCGTCGCTCCCTGACGATGTCGTCTACGCTGGCCCGCCGTGCATCGCCGAGTTACGGCTGGCCTTCCTGCGCGATCCCAAGGCCCAACTCGATATCGACGGCTGCAAAGCGCAGGTGCCGCCGATTGCGTTCGTGGGTACCTGATCGTCCCACGCCAGACGCCAGTGCCCGTCGCGCCGCTGTTCGTTGGGTTGCTCGGACTTTGGATCACGAACGGGTTATAGCGTCACGATCATCGGATTGTGAGCCTTCCGGTTCGAGGTCACTGACTACGACCGCGACGGCTGAGCGCGGTCCTCCGCGCTGTGCGGCTCCGCTTGCGGTAACTTGTCGGCGTCGCTCCTAATTCGCAGCCGCTCCTATCGTCGTACCAGCCGCCCACTTCTGGGTCTGTGATGACTTGGCAAGGTTCGGTCTGCAAGAACCTGGCCTCGCGGGCGGATCTCGCGTAACATCTGTTAGCCGTGCCGCGCGACAAGCTGATTCCGCCGGAAGACCGCATGTACCGCTGGATCGAAACGGTCTTCGCGCAGGGTGTCCGGCGTCCCGGATACCCTGCGGACCGTTGGGCGGAGCAGTACTGTCGCGATCAGTTTCGCGCCATCGGCCTGGAGCGCGTGCGCGCCGAGCCCGTCGAGCTTCCTTACTGGGAGCCGGGGCGTTCGTCGCTCTC
>JBGQHA010000350.1:0-3136 GCA_041497735.1 Dehalococcoidia bacterium
AGCATGTTCGCCGTCTACACGATCCTGCGCGCGCAGGGACACCTGCCGCTCAACCCGCAGGACCTGCCCGGTACGACATCGCATCTGGCGTTCAACACAGCCGCCAGTTTCACGACGAACACGAACTGGCAGTCGTACGGCGGCGAGACAGCGCTCAGCTACCTCTCGCAGATGCTGGCGCTCACAGTGCAGAACTTCATCTCCGCGGCCGTGGGCATTGTGGTCGTGATCGTGCTCATCCGCGGCTTCGTCCTCCGCACGACGACCGACCTGGGTAACTTCTGGGTCGACCTCGTCCGCTGCACGCTCTGGATCCTGCTGCCGATGTCCATCGTGCTGGCCCTGCTGCTCATGTCGCAGGGCGTGATCCAGAACTTTCACGGCTACAAGGAAGTCACGACGCTGGAGGGTGCGAAGCAGGTACTGGCGATGGGCCCCGCCGCGTCCCAGATCGCGATCAAGCAGCTCGGGACGAACGGCGGCGGCTTTTTCAACGCGAACTCGGCCACGCCGTTCGAGAACCCGACGCCGGTCTCGAACTTCCTGGAGTCGATTGCGATCTTCCTCATCCCCGCCGGACTGACCTATACGTTCGGCAAGATGGTGGGCAGCACGAAGCAGGGCTGGGCGATCTTCGCCGCGATGTCGATCATCTTCCTCGCCGGCGCGTTTTTCGTCTACGGCTTCGAGCAAGGCGGCAACCCAACCCTCGATAACCTCGGCGTCGATCAGGGCTACCACACCGGCACGCTCGCGTCGTCCGGCGGCAACATGGAGGGCAAGGAGGTCCGCTTCGGCATCGCCGACTCCTCGATCTGGGCCGTGGCGACGACCGACGCCTCGAACGGCTCCGTCAACTCGATGCACGACAGCTACACGCCGCTGGGCGGCGTGATCCCGATGTTCAACATTCACCTCGGTGAGATCGTCTTTGGCGGTGTCGGCTCCGGGCTCTATGGCATGCTCGTGTTCGCCATCATCGCTGTGTTCATCGCCGGCTTGATGATTGGACGGACGCCGGAGTATCTCGGCAAGAAGATCGGCCCGCGCGAGATCAAGCTCGCGGCACTCTACTTCCTCATCAGCTCCGCCTTGATGCTGCTGCTGACTGCGGTAGCGGTGTCGGTGAAACAGGGCCGGGCCGGGCCACTCAACGCGGGCGCGCACGGCTACAGCGAGATCCTCTACGCCTTCACGTCGGCGGGCGGGAACAACGGCTCTGCCTTCGCCGGCCTGACGGCGAACACGTCGTTCTACGACTCAGCGATGGGCGTCTCGATGCTGATCGCGCGCTTCATACCGATGATGGCGATCCTCGCGCTCGCCGGAGCGTTGGTGAACAAGAGGAAGGTGCCGGAGAGCGCCGGCACGTTGCCGACCGACTCACCATTGTTCGTGGGCTTCCTCGTAGGTGTCGTGATCATCATCGGCGGGCTCACATTCTTCCCTGCGCTCGCGCTGGGGCCGATCGCAGAGCACTTCCTCGTGCACGCCGGCGTGCTGTCATGACGCAGATGGAGGTGCAGCCACAGATGGACGAGCAGGGCGAGCACCGCTCCGATATCGCGAAGCAGCGCCAGACGCGCACATCGATCTGGAACTGGCCGATCTTCCGGCAGGCGACGGCTGACTCGTGCAAGAAGCTCTACCCCGTCCACCTGCTGGGCAACCCGGTGATGCTCGTCGTGGAGATCGGCGCGGCCGTCACGACGTACATGTTCTTCGACGAGGTCTTCGGCAGCCGGAGCGAACCGAAGTTTTTCACCGGCGCTGTGTCCGTCTGGCTCTGGTTCACGGTGTTGTTCGCCAACTTCGCGGAGGCGATGGCGGAGGGGCGCGGCAAGGCCCAGGCGAACACGCTGCGCGCGATGAAGCGCGACACGATGGCCAGGCGCGAGCGGGACGGAAAGGTCGAGGAGATCGTCTCGTCCGACCTCCACATGGGCGACGTCGTCCGCGTCGACGCCGGAGACATCATTCCGGGCGACGGCGATGTCATCGAAGGCGTCGCGTACGTGAGCGAGGCCGCGATCACGGGCGAGTCGGCGCCGGTGCTCAAGGAGCCGGGTACAGACATCCGCAGCTCGGTCACCGGCGGCACCTCGATCGTCAGCGACTGGCTGCGCATCCGCATCTCGGCCAACCCCGGTTCGACCTTCCTCGACCGCATGATCTCGCTCGTCGAGGGCGCCGAGCGCCAGAAGACGCCGAACGAGATCGCACTCAACATCCTGCTGGCGGCGTTCACGATCATCTTCCTGCTCGCCGTCGGCACGATCCGCCCGTACGCGAACTACGTCGGCGGCGACGTCACCACGACAGCGCTCGTCGCGCTGCTCGTCTGCCTCATCCCGACAACGATCGGCGGCTTGCTCTCCGCGATCGGCATCGCGGGGATGGACCGTATGGTGCAGCGCAACGTGCTCGCCACGTCCGGCAAGGCCGTCGAGACGGCGGGCGACATCGATACGCTCCTGCTGGACAAGACGGGCACCATCACCTACGGCAACCGGCTCGCGGCGGAGTTCATCCCGGTCGGCGGCCACCGCGAGAGCGATCTCATCTCTGCGGCGCTGCGCGCGTCGCTCGCGGACGAGACGCCGGAGGGCCGCTCCGTCGTCGAGCTGGCGCGGACGATGGGCTACCAGGCGAGCGAGGGCGCCGCACACGCCAATGCCGAGTTGATCCCCTTCTCGGCGGAGACGCGCATGAGCGGCATCAGCTTCGACGGTCACACGATCATGAAGGGCGCCGTCGATGCCGTCGCGAAACTCGCGAAGAGCGTGCCGAACGACCTCGAGCCGGCGGCGACGCGCATCGCGCGCGAAGGCGGCACACCGCTGGCGGTGGTGGACAACGACGAGGTGCTGGGTGTCATCTACCTCAAGGACACCGTGAAGCCCGGCATCCGCGACAAGTTCGCCGAGATGCGCCGCGCCGGCATCCGCACGGTGATGATCACGGGCGATAACCAGCTCACGGCAGCGACGATCGCCGCGGAGGCGGGCGTCGACGACTTCATCGCCGAGGCCAAGCCGGAAGACAAGATGCGCCTCATCCGCGACGAGCAGGCGGCGGGCCGTCTGGTCGCGATGACCGGCGACGGCACGAACGACGCGCCCGCGCTTGCGCAGGC
>JBGQHA010000351.1:0-3120 GCA_041497735.1 Dehalococcoidia bacterium
CGTCAGTCTGTTCGCCGGCTTTCCGCCCGACACGAGCGTCGCCTTCGACCCGAACGTAGTCCACTACCGCGAGATCCGCCTCACCGGCAGCCAGAACGCCACGCCCGAGCAGTACGCGCGCCTGCTGCAGCTCCTGCCGCATATGCCGGAGGTGGAGACGATCACAACGCACCGCGTGCCGCTTTCTGACGCGACGGAGGCCTACGCTGTCCGGCTACGAAACGAAGGCCTCAAGTCGATGGTGGTCGTCTCGGAAGGACTGTAGCGGCGGGCCTGCACGCCCGCTCGAGGTCTTACTGAGTCGTATCGTTGCTGCCGATGTTGAGGTTCAGGTTCTGGGCGTCTTCGCCCAGCACGACGACGATGTCCGCGTTCGCCACCGTGCGCAGCGTCTGATCGGCCGCGGTTGCTTCGCGCACCTGCGCTGCCGGGACCGACAGCAGCGTCGCCAGCCGCTGCGCCGTCGCCTGCTTCCCTCCGAAGTCGATGACCGCCGATAGCGCCTGCGTGCCATTCGGGCTGGCTGTCTGCTGAATCGTAGCGGCCGAGAAGCCGAACTCCGTCAGATAGTTGCTCACCCGCTGCGGCAAGCTGTCTGATCCTGAGCCGTTCTGCATTTCGACGACTACGCCTTCTTCCGCCACCTGCTGGTTGCTGAAGACGGCCTGTACCAGCTGCTGCACCAGCGTCTTGTCCGGCAGCAGCACCTCCGCTCCCTCCGGAGTGGTCCACGGCACGGTCGCGGAGCCAAGCGAGAGCGCGCGAATGTTGGTTGGGTCGATCTTGGCTGCCAGGGCGGCGAAGCCGGGCGCCTGGATGTCGTTCACGTCCGTCACGATGGCGTCCTTGTACTTGCTCCACAAGCTCGCGAGGCTGTTGACGTTGACCAGCCGCCGTTGGGTCGCCGCGTCGATCGCCGCGAAGATCACCTGCTGCTGCCGGTGGATGCGGTCGAGGTCACTCGCGTCAAAGCGCGTGCGCGCGTAGTCGAGCGCGGTCTGGCCGTTCATGTGCTGCTCGCCGACCTTGAAGTGCAGCGGATGATAGTCGCCGGGCTTCTCGGTCTCGGAGTAATACGGATCATCGATCTGCTGCTCAACGTACACATCGACCCCGCCGAGGTCATCGATCACCTTGATGAAGCCCTGGAAGTCGATGACGACGTAATGGTCGATCGTGATCCCGAGGTTGTGCTCGATCACGTCCTTCACGAGCGCGGCGCCGCCCCCCGAGTAGTCCTGCAACTCGCCTGTCTCGTACGCCGTGTTGATCCTGTTCTTGAAGTAGCCCGTGCCCGCCTTGTTCGGGATCTCCACCCAGAGGTCGCGCGGTATGCCCAGGATGCCCGCCACCTTCGTCTTGCGGTCGATGCTGAGGACGAACATCGTGTCCGTTCGCGTCGGCGTCGTCCCCTCGGCGGGGCGTCGGTCCAGGCCCATGACGAGGAAGTTGATCTGCCCTTCGTCGCTGCCGGCGCCCTGCACACCCGGGAGCGAGATGCCGATCGGGATGTTCTGGCCGGGGAAGAAGAGCTGATCGATCCGGCTGACAACGATGAGCGATAGCCACGCCGCCACGGCGAGCAGCGCAAGGCCCACGAAGGCGACGATGAGCCGTTGCCGGACGTGACTCGGGGGCGCGTAGGTCGGGGGTAGGGACACCGTAGATCGAACGTAGCCAACGTCTCAAATACAGTCAAGCGAAGCGAAGCGGAGGCGGGAGCCAGCGATCACCAGATGGGCCGATTTCTTAACGGAAAGGCTATATCTTGTGCTAGGAAGCACCTCGGTGTATCGTATCAGGCAAGTAACAGAGGAAGGGAGGCCTTGCCGTGGCATCACCCTGGAGCACGCCAACTCCTCGCCGCCGCTCCGTCGAACGGCCCTGGATGGGCCTGGCGCTACTCCTGTCTGTCCCGTTCCTCTCGCTCATATTGATCCGCATGCTCTGGCCCGGCTCCACGATCTGGTTCCTCATCGCCGGGATCCTGATGCTCGGCGGCGCTGCCGCCGTCTTCCTATCGCGACGCGACGCGCCATCCTACGGCTATCAGACGCTCAGCCCTGAGCCGAACCGGCTTCCGGTGGTGTTTGTCGGCCTCGGCGTGCTCTTCCTCGCGGTGCTGATCGTGCCCAGCGTTTCGGGCAGCTACAGCTCGCCCGCCGCGCGGCTGCAGCAGAGCGGCGCGCCGCAGCAGGCATCGAACAGCCAGCCGGCCGTCCAGCCCACCGCATCGCGGCAGCAGGCGACGACGCGCCCGCAGACTACGCCCCGTCCCACTTCACGACCGACGAGGGCGCCCACGGCGGTCCCGACCGATAGCTCATCGTCGAATAGCGATCAACAAACGGCCAGCAGCACTCCGCCCGCCGGCAGCCAGACCTATACGGTGAAAGACGGCGATACGCTGTGGGACATCGCGCAGCAGTTCGGTGTCTCGGTCGATGACATCCTTGCCGCCAACAACCTCGCTGACGAGAACGCCTTGAAGCTCGGCGAGGAGCTGATCATCCCGCCGTCTGCGAACGCGACATCTCACGGCGGCCAGGCGAACACCGCGAACGAGCCACAGGCGACGCCCACCGAGTAGGCGCATTAGCCGCCCGACAGGTAGCCGATCAAAGATTCATTGGCTCGCATGAATAGAATGACTACTATGGCGGCGGTGACGACATTGCCTACGAGCCACCATCCTATCCGCCACCAACGCTGTCGCAACAGGACAAAGTAGACCTTTATACTGTAATTCCTTCGTCGCACTTCGATGGCGTCTCCCAAGAGGCGCAGCGCAGCGACTGGCAACAGTAGGAAGGGCACGCTCACAAGGATAGACAGTATGAGACAGAGCAGTGTGAACAGTGCGAACAAACGCATGGATGCGGTCGGTACCCGCACGATTAGCCTTGCTGCGTGCATGAGGAGCAAATCACTGCATGACGGGCGTGCTCCCGTTGTACATGAGCAGATCGCGTACGCGACGGGCGTGCGTCCTCGGCGAACATCAGCCCTACGGAGGCTCGCACCGCTTGGGTCGTTCGGATGCAGAGAATCAAGAACTCAGCGCTCCAGCGTCTGCGTAAACTCTTCGATCGCCTGGGCCAGCTCGGCCGGGCGGTGCAA
>JBGQHA010000352.1:0-3108 GCA_041497735.1 Dehalococcoidia bacterium
GGCTTCACGCGCTCGTACAGCTCTTTGCTATGGCGCATGCGCCACGCGGGATCGCGGCCTTCCGGCTGCTCGAGGACATCCTCGATGCCCATGAGCTGGCAGAGGAGCTCCCAGTGCGTCGCTGTGAGCGGCGGCACGCCGATGTAGCCGTCGGCGCACTCCATCACGCCGAGCGGCCACATGTTGCCGATGCGCTCAGACGGTATGTCCCACATGCTCTTCGTCAGCCACGCGGGGCTGCAGATCGACGCGACTACGGCTTGCATCGAGAGGTCGACGAACTGCGGCGGGCCGCCGCGCCGCACGTGCCGCAGGCCGATCAGCGCCGCGACGAACGCATAGATTCCCGCGATACGAGGCGCCAGGCCCGTGCCGGGACGCAGCGGCTCGCGCCGGGGCGAGCCGAGCTGGGACATCCAGCCGCCCAGCGCGCTCACGCCCAGCTCGGTAGCCCGATAGTTCGCGTACGAGCCATCGATACCGAACGGCGAAATGAGCACGCACGTCGCCTTGCCCGCGAGGCGTCCTCGCAGCTCGGACGGCTCGACGCCCAATACTTGGCGTACGAGGTCGCTCTCTATGAGGAGAACATCGGCCTGCTCGCATCGCGCCAGCGCAGCGGCCGGATCGAGCTCGGCTATCGCCTTACCGCGCGAGAGCCAGGCCCACGTCGCGCTGCGCCGCTCGCCGTCCCGCTCGTAGTACGGCGGCTCGCGCCGCAGCGGCGAGCCCGCCTGCTGCGGCGCGAGGAGAGTCACGTCGGCGCCCCAGCCGGCGAAGTGCTTCGCCCCCCAGGCGGCAGCGCCGCTGCCGGAGACTTCGATGACGCGCAGGCCGGTCAGGACTCCCATAAGCTCACTTTCAGGGGCGTCGCGTTCGCCCGCGGTCAATAGCCCATTCGAAAAGAGGTTGCTATACTAAGAGCGTACAGCCGCCGAATATTATACGGTGACCTTGGGTATCAAGGCGGCATCTATGGTAGGGAAGCTGCAGGGCAAAGAGACGAATCGGCCATCGGTCGCGCGATCGGGTACCCGGCACGGAGGTGAATCCTAACCTTGCTGGGTGAGAAGATCCGCTCCCTCAAACTAGCGGCCCCTCTGGTGGTATCCAGCGGATCGAGCGTACGCCAGGTCATCGAAACAGTACAGACGCACCACGCCGGGGCGGTCCTCGTCTGCGCTGGCGCGCGACCCGTCGGGATCATGACGGAACGCGACGTGCTGATGAAGATCGTCGCGCGCGACGTGAACCAGAACGACGCCGTCGACGGCTTCATGACGCCGAACCCGGAGACCCTTACCGGCGACGCGACCATCGGCGAGGCGATCAGCCTCATGAACAGCAAGGGCTTCCGTAACATTCCCATCGTGGACGCCGCAACGGGCGAAGCGAAGGCAATCTTCCGCATCGCGGACATCATTCACCACCTGGCCGAATCCTTCCCTGCCCACCTGCTGAACCTGCCACCGCGGCCGGACCAGCAGATGAAGACTCCCGAGGGGGCCTGAACGAGGGGGCGAGTATGACCACGACTGACGGGCACACCGGCGCGCAAGACACGGTACAAGAGCTCGACCGCGTCACGATCCGCTTCGCGGGCGACTCAGGCGACGGCATGCAACTCGCCGGCCTGCAGTTCACGAACACGTCCGCCGTCTTCGGCAACGACGTGAGCACGCTGCCGGACTTTCCCGCCGAGATCCGGGCACCCGCGGGCTCGCTGCCCGGCGTCAGCTCGTTCCAGGTCAGCTTTTCGAGCTACGACATCTACACGCCCGGCGACGAGCCGGACGTCCTCGTCGCGATGAACCCCGCGGCGCTCAAGACCAACCTCGCCGACCTCCCCAAAGGCGGCGTGATCATCGCGAACACCGACGAGTTCAACGACGCGAACCTTCGCAAGGCCGGCTACGAGGAGAACCCCCTCGAAAACAACGGCCTCAACAGCTACCGCGTCATCAAGGTGCCGATCACCTCGCTCAACCGGCGCGCCCTCAAGGACAGCGGCCTCACCTCGCAGCAGATCGATCGGTCGAAGAACTTCTTCGCGCTGGGCATCATGTTCTGGCTCTACGAACGTCCGATCGAGCCGACGACGCGCTGGATCACCGACAAGTTCTCGAAGAACCCGGCCGTGATGAACGCGAACATCGCGACGCTGAAGGCCGCCTACCACTTCGGCGAGACGGCCGAGCTGTTCCCCGTGCACTATCGCGTGCGCAAGATGCAGCTCCCGCCGGGCGCGTACCGCAACATTACGGGCAACCAGGCGACGGCCCTCGGCTTCCTGACGGCGTCGAAGCTGGCGAACCGGACGCTGTTCTACGGCAGCTATCCGATCACGCCTGCGAGCGACATCCTCGAAGAGCTGGCGCGCTTCAAGAACTTCGGCGTGAAGACATTCCAGGCCGAGGACGAGATCGCCGCGATGAGCTCCATCATCGGCGCGTCCTTCGGCGGGGCGCTCGGCCTCACAGCGACGAGCGGCCCTGGCTTCGCGCTCAAGAGCGAAGCGATCAACCTCGCAGTGATGACGGAGCTGCCCGTGGTGATCGCGGACATCCAGCGCTCCGGCCCCAGTACCGGCATGCCGACGAAAACGGAACAGGCCGATCTGCTCCAGGCGATGTACGGGCGCAATGGCGAATCGCCGGTGCCCATCGTCGCGCCGGCCACGGCGGGCGAGTGTTTCTACATGGCGATCGAGGCGTTCCGCCTCGCGATCAAGTACATGACGCCGGTCGTATTCCTTTCGGACGGCTACCTGGGTTCCGGTTCGGAGCCGTGGCGCATCCCGCAGCTCGATGACCTGCCCAAGATCACGATCAACTTCGCGAGCGACCCGAAGAACTTCCACCCGTACACGCGCGATCCGGAGACGCTGGCGCGGCCGTGGGCGATCCCGGGCACACCGGACCTCGAGCACCGCATCGGCGGGCTGGAGAAGTCCGACGTCTACGGCAACGTGAGCTATGACGCCGAAAACCACATGCGCATGGTCACCTATCGCGCGAACAAGATCGCCGGTATTGCACGCGACATCCCCGACGTCGAGGTGATCGGCGACCGCTCGGGCGAGCTGCTCGTGCTCGGCTGGGGCAGCAC
>JBGQHA010000353.1:0-3098 GCA_041497735.1 Dehalococcoidia bacterium
CGATCCCGAAAAAACAAAACTCGGCATCGGATACTTCCGCGCGAATTCGGCCGCACTTTGCGCCGTCGAGGATTGTTCCATTCTGTCGCCGCTTTTGCTGAAGGCTTTTCTCTCACTGCGCGAGGCGCTGGCAGCAGGCGCGCTGCCGAGACAGTTGCGCGAGATCGAAGTGTTTGGCAATGCCGCCGATTCCAAGCTGCTGCTGACGGCAACTTTCGCCGGCTTCCCTTCCCGTATTACTGAGGTCGCGGAAAAGTTTCGCGCACTCGTTCCCGAGATCGAAAGCGTGCTCCTCCACGATCCGAGTCACGAGCGCATGGAATTGTCCGGCCCCGGTTTCATCACCTACAACGCCGGCGGGATCGGCTATCGCGTCGGCCACTTCTCTTTTTTTCAGGTGAACAAGTTTCTTGTGGAGGAGCTCGCGCGCGAGGTTGTGGACCGCGAAGAGCCGGGAAAACTGGCGCTCGACCTCTTCGCGGGCGTGGGCTTGTTTTCCGCGCCGCTCGCGAAGCGGTTCGAGCATGTGGTCGCCGTGGAAGCGAATCCCGCTGCCGCGCGCGACCTGGAAGCAAACGTGGCTGGAATGGGCGCCGTCGAAGTGCGCACTTCTGAAGTTGAACGATTTCTCGATCGCTGCAAGGAGAAGCCGGACCTGGTTGTCCTCGACCCGCCGCGCGCAGGCATGGAGCCGACCGCTCTCGCAAAACTTGCGCGCCTCTCGCCTTCGCGAATCACCTACGTGTCTTGCGAGCCGCCGACGGTCGCGCGCGATCTGGCCGTGCTGCTCGAAAAAGGCTACGACATTTCCGAAGTGCATCTCTTCGATTTATTTCCGCAAACATTTCACATGGAGGCAGTGGTCCGGCTTCGCCGGCGCGAGTGAAACTCCCAGCGCTATGGATCGTGGCCGCTTTTGCATCGGGCATCGCATTTGCAACTCGATGGCCGGCGTCACCGAAGCTGTGGGCCGCGGCGGCGGCACTGGCAATCATCGCTGGCGGGCTAGTCGCGTGGCGAAATCGTCTGGCAGCCGCCTGGGTTATGGCGCTGCTTGCGTGGCTCGCTACCGGTGGACTTGCCACGAGCGTCGAGCGCGCCGCGGTCCCTGCAAACCACGTCACGCGGCTGATTGCCGCTGGGCGAATTGACGCGAGCGAGCCGCTGCGCTGGCGCGGCCGCCTTCGTGAAAACCCGTTGCTCCTGCCCTGGGGACGCCGCTACGAGATTGCGCTCGAAGAAGTGGACATTGCAGGCGTGCCCACGCCCACGAGCGGCGGCCTGCGAGCAAATCTCTACGGCCATTCCGGCGATGCCCGCAGTGACGATAATGATGATCCATCGCAAAGGTTACGCGCCGGAGATCGCGTAGAAGCGCTCGTCCGCGCGCGGCCCCCGCGGAATTTTCTCGATCCCGGCGCATTCGATTTGCGCGGCTATCTCGCGCGGCAGAAGATCGATCTCATCGGTTCGCTCCGCAGCGCTGAATTGTTGCGCCTCGTGGATCGCCCCACGCCAACGATTCTGCAGCGTCTCGCCAGGGCGCGCGGCGATTTGCTTGCGCGCCTGGACCACATGTTCGCCGGCCAGCCTGAGCGCCTCGCGGTTTTGCGCGCAATGCTGCTGGGCGATCGCACTTTTGTTGACTCAGACGTGGTGACGGCGTTTCAAAAAACTGGCGCCTACCATGTCCTTGTCGTGGCGGGCCTCCACGTCGGCGCGCTGGCTGTATTCATTTTCTGGCTCGGCCGGCGGCTAAGATTTTCTGTCGGCCTCGTGAGCTTGCTCACCATTCTGACGCTGATGGCTTACGTCGGGATGGTGCAGGATCGCCCGCCCATCCTGCGTGCAGGGCTGATGGTGGCGCTGTATTTGTGCGCGCGCCCGCTGTTCCGCCGCGTCGAGCTGCTGAACACGATCACCATAGCGGCCCTGGCGATTCTCGTCTGGCGGCCCTCGTCGCTCGCCGATTCCAGTTTCCAGCTTTCGTTTCTCGCCGCAGGGGTCATCGCCGGGCTCGCACTGCCTTGGCTCGATCGCTCGAGCGAGCCCTACCGCGCGGGGCTCGCGCACCTGGGCGACGTGACTCGCGACGTCGTGCACCCGCCGAAAATTATTCAATTCAGGATTGAAATGCGTCTCGCGGAGCAGTGGCTGGCTTCGCGCATGCCGCCATGGGCCTCCAAGCGCGCGGATTTTCTGCTGGCGCTCCCAATTCGCGCTGCGCTGCGGCTCTGGGAGGTTGCGCTGCTTTCCGCCGTCATTCAATGGGGGATGATGCCCCTGATGGCGCAGGATTTTCACCGCGTCACTCTGGCCGGCCCGTTGAGCAATATTCCCGCGGTCCTGCTGACGGGCCTGATCGTGCCGCTCGGATTTCTCGCGCTGGTCTTGACCTTCGTCTGGACGAAGCTCGCATTGGTCCTGGCAAACGCACTAGGGTTCTGCGCGGGCCTGTTGCTCACGATCGTCAACTGGTTCAGCCACTGGCCTCGGATGTCCTATCGCATCCCCGGTCCTCCCATCTGGCTGATGGTTCTGTTTTTTGCGGCGTTCGCGCTTCTTGCCGCCACCGCGCGAAAGGCTGCGGCGCGGCGCCGGAATCGAATCGCCAGGCGCGCTTTGCCTCCTCCGATTCATCCTGCTGAATGGATATCGGCGCTCGCGCTTGCCGCACTCACGATTCTCGTTGCTGCGCATCCTTTCGCGCCCGCGCTCGAAAAGGGAAAGCTCGAAGTGAGCGTCCTCGACGTGGGCCAGGGCGATTCGATCTTCGTCGGATTTCCCAACGGCCGCACGCTGCTGATTGATGGCGGTGGACAGCCCGGCTCTAATTGGATCGAGGGTCATCGCGCGGGAATGGACATCGGCGAGGAAATTGTCTCGCCGTACCTGTGGTCGCGCGGTATGAAGCGCATTGACGTGATCGCGCTGACCCACGCGCACCACGATCACCTCGACGGCCTGCGCAGCGTGCTCCAGAATTTCGCCGTCCGCGAATTGTGGATCGGGCGCGATGAACAGACGCCCGCGCTTGCAAGCCTGCTCGAAGAGGCCCGCTCGCGCGGCGTCGCCATCGTTCGTGAAAAACGCGGCGA
>JBGQHA010000354.1:0-3080 GCA_041497735.1 Dehalococcoidia bacterium
CGATGTGGAGCGCGCTGATCTTCATGGGTGAAGTCCCCCTCGCGATAGTGGAGCGACTCTACACCCGGGTTTCGGACCCCCCTGGGAGCCTCTACGACACGCGATGGCGTGGCGATCCATGATTTTTCTCTCCCAATCTCGTCAGACCGGCCTCGCCGGGCCCGTGCGGATCGCTGAGGGCAAATTTTCCAGGGCCGCGGGCGCTCGGCCAATGCCGCTCGACAAACGTGTCAAGCGAAAACTTCGCGCGCCGTCACGTCGGGCCGCAGCAGCTTCGCCGATCATTCCGCATGCCTTGCGTCCGCAAGTCATCAAGCATCTGGGCGCGCTCGTGCACCCCGTCTCGGCGACTTAGGAAGTATGTTATTGCCCTGACCGGCCCCCGCGGCGCCGTCTCATTTCAGATACACTTTTCCCGTAGAGCCGCGCGTGGGAAGATGATGACGGCGATGGGAACGTTCAACATCAACGTGACGGTTGGGGATCTGAGTAATCCCGCACGGAACCGGCGGGTGTCAGTGATGGTCGATACCGGTGCGACGTACACCACGTTGCCGCGGGAAATCGTCGAGGACTTGGGCTGCCGGCCGATCGGGTCGCGGCAGGTGGTTTTGGCGGACGGACGCGAGGACGAATGGCCCATCGCCACCGTGCGGATCACTGTTGACGGCCAGGAGGGTCCCACGTTCTGTCTGATCGGTCCGACCGGCGGCCCCGCATTGCTCGGGGCGGTCACGCTCGAGGAGTTCGCGCTCGGCGTCGATCCCGTAGCCAAGCGACTCGTCCCCGTTCGCAGTTACCTCGCCTGAGTCAACTCTGTTCGCGCGCAGGCTTCGCCCGCGCGATTCTAGTCTAGTTTCTGTCGCGAAACCAAGAAACCTTAATCTTGCTGATCACTTAGCGTCCAGAGAGGCCGTCAGACCTCAGAGGCCGCGCCGGCGGGAACGCCGCCAAAATCGCGGCGACCCGCGTTCGCACCCGCGCAACATCGTGCCACGAAGGCGGTGCGGGGCCACCGTCCCCGAGGGCCCGCCCGCCGTGCCGCGGGAAATTCCCGAGCCTCGCACGCGTCACCGGGGATTTTTGTTGACGAGGTGTTGGGGAGTATGTATACTCTCCCTATGGCCCGGCCTCTCGCCACCAGCCCTGCCGGCCAGCGGATCCTGGCGCGGCTGCGCACGATCGGCCCCTTCCTCGCAGGGTCCCTCACCATCAGCACCAAGCGGTGTGGCCGGCCCACGTGTCGGTGCGCGACCGAGGGCCCCCTCCACGAGACCGCGCTGTTGACCTGGAAGGAGCAGCAGAAAACCTGCACGCTGCACATCCCCATCGCCTTGCGCGAGGAGGTGGCCGCATGGGTCGCGGAATGCCAGCGCCTCAAGGCGCTGATCCACGCGATGTCCGCCGCTCAGCGGGCGTTCCTGATCGCCCAACGCCGGCGCGCCCGATGAGGCCGCGGGCCCGCCCCCTCAGCTTTGCCGATTTCGAACTGCAGTCCCAAGGGGTCGCGCTGGAGGCGCGCCTGCAGGCCCTGGCCGACTTCCTCGACGCGCATGAGGAACTCATCACGCTCGTCCACGCCGATCTGGTGCGCGGGCTCACGCGCCCCCAGACGGGGCGCGACGGCCTGAGCGCCCCCCAGGTCCTGCGCGCCTTCGTGCTCCAGCGGGTCAAGGCCTGGGATCTCCGCGAACTGCGCGAGCGCATCGCCGACGGCTACACGCTGCGGAGCTTCACGACCTTCGACGCCCAGCCCGTGCCTCAGCACGACGCCTTCAACCGCGCCTTTCACCGCCTTACGCCGGACACCGTCCGCGCCCTCAACGACGCCGTCGTCCAGGCTGCGGTCACGCTCCGCCTTGAGGATGGCGCCCAGCTCCGCGTCGACACGACCGTGGTGGAGACCGACATCCATTGGCCCACGGACAACACCCTGCTCTGGGATGCCGTGCGCGTGATCACGCGGCTGGTCAAGCGCCTGGGCGCGCACGTGCCGAGCGCGCGGAGCAGATTCGCCGACCGCACCCGCCGGGCGCGGCGCCGCATGCAGGAGATCAGCCGCCTGACCCCGGCGCAGCGCCCGCGCCGGCAGACGCGCAAGTACCGCGATCTCCTCGGCGTCACCGCGGGGGTCGTGGCGACGGCGCGCGCCGCGGTCGCCACGGCCCGCACGATCGCCCCCCGCGAGCCCCTCACGGCCGCCCTCGTCACCGGCGTGTGCGGCGAGATCGAGCACTTCTGTGGTCTGGCCGACCAAGTCATGGCCCAAACCCGTCGCCGGGTGCTCGAGGGGGCGCAGCTCGCCGTGCACGAGAAGATCTTCTCGATCTTCGAATCCCACACCGACCTCATCAAGCGCGGCAAGGTGGCGAAGCCGGTCGAGTTTGGCCACAAGGTCTTCCTGGCCGAGAGCCGGCACGGCCTCATCACCGACTACCGCGTGCTCGACGGCAATCCCGGCGACGAGGGGCACGTCCTGCCGTCGCTGACCCAGCATCAGGCCACCTTCGGGCGCGCCCCCGCCCTCTACGCGGCCGACCGCGGGTTCTACACCCCGGGCAATGTCGAGGCGTTGACCGCCGCCGGCGTGGGCACCGAGTGCGTCCCCCAGCGGGGCGGCACGAAGACCGCGGCGCGCACTGCGCACGAAAAGAGTCGGGCGTTCAAAAAGGGGCAGCGCTTCCGCGCGGGCATCGAGGGCCGCATCTCGGTTCTCCTGCGCGGCCGCGGGATGCGGCGCTGCTTGCTCGAGGGGCGCAAGCGGTTCGAGGTGTTCGTGGGCGCGGCGGTCCTGGCGAACAATCTCCTGCGGATCGCCGCTCTCCTGCGTCAGCGGGCCGCCCGCCGGCGACGCGCCGCGTAGCGGCGCGCGTCGCTGCACGCGCCACGGCGCGGGTTTCTCCCTCGCCGACGAGCCCGCGGCGCACGCGATCGCGGAAGTGATCACCGAAGCACCGTCGTCCTGCTCACGGCCCGATTTCTCTTCCCCCTCGACCACACCAGTAACGACCAGCACAGGTTGGTGTGCGAACATGCCGTGAGATTTGCTCACAAAACCCAGTTTCGCGACAGAAACTAGC
>JBGQHA010000355.1:0-3069 GCA_041497735.1 Dehalococcoidia bacterium
AGGAAGGCGTCGCCGGCCGAGGTGAGCGAGTACGTCCGCTTGGCCGGCCCGGATTCAGAGGTGTCCCACAAGGAGGAGACCAACCCGGCCTTCTCGAGCTGGCGCAGCGTGCGGTAGATCGTCCCGACGTCGAACGGCGGTAGCCCTGCCTCGGCCAGCCGTTGGGCGAGCTGGTAGCCGTGCGCGTTCCAGTCGCGCAGGAAGGCGAGCAGGCTCGTCGCCAGGAGTTCTCCGCGGAGGCGCGGCCCTCGGAAGGGGACTTTGCCGTTCGTCTGGGCGGTTGTCTCGTCCGTCATGGCATCAGGTTTGCATCAAATTTGAGAAAGTTTTCTCGAAAGACCCAAAAAGGGCTTGACAGGCCCTGCAGCTATATGCATACTGCATCTATCAAGCATTTGTCAAGAGGAGGATTCACCAACATGGCCACCACGACAGTCGACCAGCTCTTCGGCGCTCTCAACGAGAGCTCAGCAGCCGTCCTCGAGGCGATCCGGGCGGGCAACGAGCGTACCTACCGCGTCTCGAAGTCCTACCTGGAAGAGGCGGAGAAGGGCGCCCAGACGATGCTCGAGCTGGGCAAGCGTCTTGCTGACGCGCCGACCGACCTCGCAGGGTTCTCGGCCCTGGCGATCGCCAAGGCGGGCGACGCCCAGCGCTCAGCCCAGAAGCTGGCGCGCGAGACGTTCGACGAGATCGTCGCCGCCGGCCGCGAGGCCCGCGACACGATGCAGAAGATCGTCGGCGCCAACCGCGAAGCCGGTCAGGCCTACGCCGCCGCCGTCCGCGGGCGCACGGGCGACCTGCTGAACGCCACCAGCGTCACCAACACGAACAGCACCAGCAGCCGCCCGGCCACGACGCGCCGGACCGCCGCCGACGCCTAAGTCGGGAATTTGGCATCCCCGCTGTGCGCCGGCAAGGACGCCGGCGCGCAACACCACCAGCTACATCATCGCAAGAGGCGGGTCATGACATCGATACCAGTTCAAGCCAACAAAGAGAACAAGCTCATCGTTGAAGCGAAGCCCCACCGCTGGGCGCTGAGCTGGCCGGCGCGGATATTCCGCCGGCTGGGGCGGCGCTGGTTTGTGACGCGGTACATCGAGCAGTATTGCCGGCCGTTCCAGGTAGAAGGCCGGGAGCACCTGGCGGGGTTCCGCGGGCCGGCGCTCATCATTGCGAACCATACCAGCCACTTCGACAGCGCGATCGCGCTCTCGGTGCTGCCGGCGGCGCTCTACGACCGGACGGCGATCGTCGCCGCCGCCGACCGCTTCTTCACTCACTGGCTGAAGGGCGCGTGGCATTCCCTGCGTTACAACGCCTTCCCCATCACGCGCGGCGGCGGCAAGGCCGCGCTCGACTATTCGCAGGAGCTTCTGCGCAAGGGCTGGTCGCTGCTGATCTTCCCGGAAGGGCGCCGCTCCCGCACGGGTGAGCAGCTCCCGTTCCACCCCGGTCCCGCGATCATGGCGCTCGCAGGAAACGTGCCGATCATCCCGATCCACATCACCGGCGCGATCGACATCCTCCCCGCAGGCGAGCGTCAGTCGCGGCCGGCGCCCGTGCGCGTGCGCATCGGCGCGCCGCTCCGCTTCGCGGAAGGCACGTCTGTGCGTGACGCGACGTCGATGATGGAAGACGTGCTGCGCAGCCTCTCGGGCGTTCAGCAGCTGGCCATCGAGCGCGAGTTCGTCACGGCCTAGCCCTCGCCGAACTCGCTCAGAGGCACGGGACGCCCCTCGTCGCAGGAGCGCTGGGCCGCCAGCGCAATCACAACCGCAATCCGCCCGTCGCGGCCCGTGACGGGCGGATCCGTGTCCCGCTCGATGCACTCGACGAACGCCTCAAGCTCGCGCCGGTAGGACTCTGCGTAGCGCTCGATGAAGAAGTGGAGCGGCAGCACGCTGTGGCTGCCCGCGCTGTCCGTCAGCGTGGCGCTGTGCGGGCGCTCGTTTTCCGTCGCCACCATGCCGTCCGTGCCGAACACCTCGACGCGCTGGTCGTAGCCGTACGCCGTCTGTCCGTTATCGATCGTGCCGAACGCCCCGTCTGCGAAGCGCAGCGTGACGAGCGCCGTATCGAGATCGCCTGCGTCGTGCAGCCGGCGGTCGGCGAGCGCGAAGACCTCCGTCACCTCGCTGCCTGTGAGGTACCGCGCCATGTCGAAGTCGTGGATCGTCATGTCGAGAAACATGCCGGCCACTGAGCGCGTGTCGCTGACGGCGGGCAGCTTTGGATCTCGGCTGACGATGTGGATGATGAGCGGCCGGCCAACCTTGCCGCCGGCGACGGCCTCATGCACCGCGTGGTAGTTCGCGTCGAACCTTCGGTTGAAGCCGATCTGCAGCTTCACGCCCGCGCCCGCGACGGCGGCGAGCGCGCGGTCGATCTTCTCCAGCTCGCAGTCAATCGGCTTCTCGCAGAAGATCTGCTTTCGAGCCGCCGCGGCCTGCTCGATGATCTTGGCGTGCGTATCCGGCGGCGACGCGATGACGACGGCTTCGACTTGCGGGTTGGCAAGCAGCTCGCGATGGTCGCCGTATGCCGTCGCGCTCGCGTCCTGCGCGCACGACTGCGCGGCCTCAGGCACTACGTCCGACACAGCGACGAGCCGTGCGCCTTCGACCTGCGACGCGAGGTGTTGCGCGTGCAGCCGCCCGATTGCGCCCGCGCCGATCACGCCGAAGCCGATCGCAGCCACTAGAAGCCGAGCCCCCGCAGGTACTCGCGATCGCGCTGCGCGCTCTCCAGCGGCACGCCGGTGCCCGGCGCGACCTCATCTTCGACGACGATCCAGCCGCGGTAGCCGCGCGTTCGCAGCTCGCCAAGGACCGCCGGCAGGTCGACCACGCCGCGGCCGAGCTCGCAGAAGAGGCGGCTGCGCACGGCGCGGAAGTACTCCCACTCCTCGTCCCGCGCGCGGGCGATGACGTCGGTCGCGCAGTCTTTGGCATGCACGTGCCAGATACGCTCGCCGTAGCGCCGAACGGCAGCGAGCGGATCACCGCCGCCGTAGGTGTAGTGGCCCGTATCGAGGCAAACGCCGAGCAGCTCCGCGTCCGTGCG
>JBGQHA010000356.1:0-3062 GCA_041497735.1 Dehalococcoidia bacterium
CAGATCGTCCAGCCAGCGGGGCTTGATGCCAACGCGTGTGTAGAGCGGCGGGTCGGTGAGCATCGTGACGGGCAGGCGCGCGACGACGTCAGAGCCGCTTGCAGTGAGCCCCGCCGAACTGTCACGGACCGTTGCCATGCCATCGTCGGTGACGACGCCGATCGGTTCGCAGTGCAGCTCCCAGCGTTCGAAGAGTTTGCTGACGTCAGCGACGTGCGCGAGCTTGGCGATGATCAGCATGCGCTCCTGCGATTCGGAGAGCATGACATCGTACGCGGTCATGCCGCGCTCACGGCGCGGCACGCGCGCGACATCGATCTCGATGCCGGTGCCGGCTTTCGCCGCGCACTCGACAGCCGAGCTGGTGAGGCCGGCCGCGCCCAGGTCCTGCATGCCGACGATCCAGCCGCTGTGCTGCTCGGCGAGGTCGCAGCAGGCTTCCATCAACAGCTTCTCAAGGAATGGGTTGCCGACTTGCACGGCGGGACGGCGCTCCTCGGAACGCTCGTCCAGCTCAACGCTGGCGAACGTCGCGCCGTGGATGCCGTCGCGGCCGGTGTCCGCGCCGACGAGCAGCAGCACGTTGCCGACGCCGTCCGCGCGCGCGCGCTGGAGGTCATCGATGCGGCCGAGGCCGACGCACATCGCGTTCACGAGCGGGTTACCGGAGTACGAGTCCTCGAACGCGATCTCGCCGCCGACCGTCGGCACGCCGAGGCAGTTGCCGTAGCCGCCGATGCCGCCGACAACGCCGCCGAAGATATAGCGATTGCGCGCGTCCTCGAGCGGGCCGAAGCGGAGCGAGTCCAGGATCGCGATCGGCCGCACGCCCATCGCGAAGATGTCGCGCACGATGCCACCGACGCCGGTCGCGGCGCCCTGGTACGGTTCGATGGCCGAGGGGTGGTTATGCGACTCGATCTTCATCGCCACGCAGAGCCCATCGCCGATATCGACGACGCCCGCGTTCTCCTCGCCAGCCTTGGTGAGCAGACGCGGGCCGCTGCTGGGGAAGAGGCGCAGCAGGGGCTTGCTGTTCTTGTAGCCGCAGTGCTCGCTCCAGAGCGCGCCGATCATGCCCAGCTCGACGTCGTTCGGCTCGCGGTCGAGGCGCTGGCAGGCGAGACGGTACTCGTCCCACGAGAGGGCGATCTGATCGAGTGTGCGCTGGTCGACGGTCATGGGGCCGCTGCCAGCGTAACGAGCGGCGGCGGGAGCGGCAACGCGCGGGCGTTGCTATACTCGCGCAGGTCTGCGAAAGCGTGGTGCTGTGACTCGCCACATGACGGACCACTTCGCGATGCAAGTAGCAGCGGGTGCTACCGGCGCGCCCGCACCTCTCGAGCTCGAACCGGCGATCGACACACGGCGGACGCCTCCCCGCTACCTGGCCGCCTTCGCTCTCGCGCTCGTGGGCGGCGTCTTCGGTATCGTAGGCGCCTTCGTGGAAGAAGTGCGAGCGGGCTTCTCGCCGCTCATTCCGGTCGTGGGCGCCCCAATTATCGAGGAGATCCTCAAACCCTCAGGCCTGTATGTCGTCGTCGCGCGCTGGCCGCGCCTCTTCGACAGGCAGCTCTACATCTCGTTTCTGGCGGCGCTGGGTGGGCTCACGTTCGGTCTGATCGAGAGCGCGGTCTACGCCACGGTCTACGTAGACCATCCTTCGCACGCGTTCCTGCTGTTTCGCTTCACCGTCCCCGTCATGTTGCACGTCACGGCAAGCTTCATCGCGGGCTGGGGGATCAGGCCGGAGCTGTGGCGCTGGGCGAACTCCGGCGGAAAGTTCCCGAAGGTGAGCAGGAACGCCTTCCTCGCGGCGATGGCGCTCCACGCGACGTACAACGCGGTCGTGATCGCGCTCGCGATCGCGGGGCTAGCAGGCTAGTGGAACTGGTACGCGATGGGCGCGAGACGGTAGCCCGTCGGGTAGTACTTCAGCTGCGCAGGAACAAGGCCGTCTTTCACCTCGAAGACCAGATCGACGCCGCCTTCATCTCCCCTCGCGACCTTCTCCGGTAACGTCCGTCCGTTCACCAGCGCGAGAAACGGGCCGTGATGCTTGCCATTACTGTCCTTCAGCTCGAAATCAAACTCTCGGACGGTGATCTGACGCCGCTTCTGATCCACCAGCGTCATGTGGAACGAGACGAAGTGGTAGCCGGTCCTCGCGTTCAGGATGGGCAGCGTCGCATCGGCGGGGTCCTGCGCGCTGTTGAGCGCGATGACGAGCGAGTCGCCGACGACGGTTGTTTGGAAGGCGTTCACCCGCCCGGCGAGCAGACCGGCGTACGAGACCGGGACGTTCGTCTGCCTTCCGCTCGCCACCAGCACGAGCGCGACGATGCCGCCGATCGTCCCAGCTGTGATGAGCAGCCCGGCCACTCCGACTATCACCTGCGTTACGACGCGCACGGGCGCGGCGTCCGCGGCTGTGCTGAACGGCGGGAACTCGTCCGTGAGCGACAGCAGATACGCCTCGACGCGACGCTCCCAGCGCACCACGCCGGAGACGAACTCGTGCAGGCCTTTCGGAAAGCGGCCGGTGATGATGATCGCCGCCCAGGCGATCGGCAACACGGCCAGCGCGACGAAGTTCAGCGCCTGCACCGCGATCAAGTGCGGCACCGAAGAGATCAACTTCCAGATGACCAGCCGCCAGCGCGACGTGCGTTCGGGATAGACGACGTCGTAGCGCAGCTCGTGTGCGCCTTCGAAGGGCGGGTAGGCGTCGGAGAGGAGCAGCAGGTAGGCGCGGGCGCGTGCGCGCACGCGGTTCGTCGCGACGACGGCGTCGAACATCCAGTGCGGTATCCGGCCGCGCAGCAGCACGACGACCCACATCACCAGCACGACGCCGTACAGCGCCGAGCCGAGCAGCCAGGACAGAATGAGGACGGGAATGCTGAGCGGCAGGCGGAAGAGCGCCTTCCAGCGCGACTGCCGCGCCGGATAGGCGACGTCGACGCTGACGGGGTAGCGTGCGGGCGGCGGGGAAGCCGCCGCTAGCTGTGGCTGCGGAGGCAACGTCATCTCAGCCATGCGGAGATTCCCGGGGCTAGGGC
>JBGQHA010000357.1:0-3057 GCA_041497735.1 Dehalococcoidia bacterium
CAGCGGAACGGATTGTGCACTTCGTCCGGCCTGATGGTGGAGGCCTGCGCCAGCCCGTGGCCCATGACGCCCCACGCCGTCCAACGAACCGAACCCTTCTGGCGGAGCGTCTCCAGCGAGGTCCCTTCCGGCAGCACGCCGAAGACAGCGTTGTCGCGGATGTTCTCGTCGAAGGCAGCTTCGTCGTCCTCCAGTTGACCGCCTAGCGTCAGCCGGTCCCACGTTCCCTCCAAGCGCAGCGGCTCGCCGGAGCGCGTGGGAATCTCAGTTATCCCGCGCGCCTTGGCGCGCTCCTCCAGCTTCTTCACCATTGCGAGACCGATCTGCCGGTCCGTCTTCGAGTCGCCCAGCGGTTCCGTAGCCGGCTCAATGAGGACCGTGTTCAGGTGGTGAACGGACGGCATGCTGGTACCGAACTTCTCATAGTGTTGGGCGGCGGGCAAAATGTAGTCCGAGTAGAGGCCGGTCGTGCTGATCCGGTAGTCGATCGAGACGATCGTCTTCAGCTTGGGCCACAGATGCTTGAGAAGCATCTCTTGGCCACCACGCTGGCGTCGCAGAATGTTCCCACCGGCCTCGATCAACACGCGTGGTTCCGTGTCCTTCCAGACGTTGCCGGACGCCACGTCCCACCAGCCTTTCTCTAGGGCCTCCTCCATGTACTCGTTGAAGGGCCGCTTCATGGATGGGTCGTGCCAGTCCTTGTTGTTCCAGCGCTCCTTGTAGCCGTACTGGTAGTACCAGAGGAACGCTGGCGGGCCCATGCGGCCGAGACCCCCGAGGGTCCCTCCGGCGGGGGACGCCGCAGCGCGGTTGACCGCCATCTCGGGCGTCATGGTGAGATCGTCCTGGGAGAGCAGCCGGAACATCGAGAGCATCCGGCGGCGGCTCTCCCAAGCCGCCTCTGAGCCAACACGATCCTTGGCGGCAGCACCTCCGCCGATGGGGCCGGAGATCGCCCACGACCGAGTTCCTGTGCCCTTCTTGCCCCAGTTGCCGGTGAGGCCGAGGAGAAGCGCGAACGAACGCTCGATGAGGTCGCCATGGTAGTACTTACCGGAGTTCCAGCCGACGAAGATCTTCGTGCGGCGCGTCGCCACTTTGCGTGCGAGGGAGCGGATGCTGCTGGGATGGACCTGGCAGATGCTCGCCGCCGCTTCGGGTTCGTAGTCGTTGAGGCGTTTCTTCAGCCGCTCGAACGCCGGCTCGACCGCCACCTCGCTGCCATCGGCTAGGATGGCGGTCGCCTTGCCTTCGAGGGCAGGATCGAAGTCGCCCAGAGACAGCGTGCCCCGGGGGGCCCGTACGATCTGGTTGGACTTGGTGTCAAGCCAGAAGAACTGGTCCTCCCTGTCCCCCTGGGCCACATCGCTGCCGCGGAGAAAGCGGCCTGTGTCCTTTCGCACGAGCAGCGGCAGGTCCGTCTGTTCCTGCACAAAGCGCCGGTTGTAGAGACCGGCATCGATGATCACTTTGCACATCGAGAGTACGAGCGCCGCGTCGGTGCCGATGCGGACGGGGACATGGTAGTCCGCGTGCACGGCCGAAGGGCTGAAATCTGGGGCGACGGTGACGATTTCGCCGCCGTTGTATCGGGACTCGGCAAGGTAGTGGTACCACTGGATGTTGGTATAGACAGGGTTGGCGTGCCAGATCAGGGTCAGCTCCGCCAGGAACCAGTCGTCCATGGAGCTGACCGGGTTAAACTTGCCCCACGTGATGTGAAAGCCGGGACTGAAGTCCTGGAACTCCGCGTTGCCATCGGTGGTGAACGCACCGATGGCAGCCGCGCCGGCCCGCGCCGGCGCGGCACCCGGCTCCGGTGTAAAGGGGACGATAATGGACGACGGCCCTTGCTCTTCCACAGCATCGAGCATGGCGTCGCAGATCTCGGTCAGGGCCTGGTCCCAGGAGATCTCCTCCCACTTCCCCTCGCCGCGTTCGCCGGCGCGCTTCAGTGGGCGGGTGACACGATCCTGGGAGTAGTGCAGGTGACACCAGGAGGCGCCCTTCTGGCAGCCCATCGGGTTCATGTCCGGAGTGCTCTTATCGATGAGCGGCAGGCTGCCCGCCTGCTCCTCGCGGACGATCTTGCCGTTCCGAGTGTAGACCCGGAACGGGCAGCCGCCCGGGTAGCAGTCCACCGCGTGGCTGCCCCAGGTGACCTTGTCCCACCTCCATTTATCTCGATAGGCGTCCGCCCACTTGCCCGACATACTCTTCGCTTGGACTGGTTGGTTCATGGCGCGTTCCTCCCTGCGCGCCTAGTCTCGCGCGCGCCCAACCGGACTGGCCAGGGCCGGACGGTCCAAGAAGTACAGGCCGAATGGCACAGGCCGTCCGGCCCGTCTCGGGCTCCGTCGCCGTTTCGCGGGCCGCATGCCTCCCAGGCAAAGGCGATGGGCGGGGTGGCTCTCCTGAACGAAGAAGCCATGACCGACGACCGCGTCGATTATCTCTCGCTACAGGTGTTCGCCGTACCAGGCCAGAGCTTCTTGGACGGAACGCTTGAACGGTTCCCCGCTGTAGATGTCGTAGTGGCGGATTCCTTCGAGGATGACGAGTTTCTTCGGCTCGCCGGCCTTGGCATGGACGGAGCGGAACTCGTCGGCTGGTGCCGGCACATCGAATTCTGCGGCGATGAGGAGGAGGGCGCGCGGAGCGATGCGGTGGGCCACGTCCTCCGGCCTGTACTCGAACGTGGCCTCGAGAAACTCCAGGCTGATCTCGGTCTTGAGCTGCGGCAGCTCCTTCATCGCCTCGCGGAAGAAGGCTACCGTGTCGGGGTCGCTCAGGATGACAAACGGGTCGACCATGGTCGCTTTGCCTGTGAGGACCCGCTGCTTGCGCTCGTTGCTGATCGCTGCCATGATCGGTGCCGTTTCTTCCGACGATCTCCTCGACAACCCGCGGCCGCCATCGCCGAAGCCTACCTGGGCGACGGTGCACTTCGGCCGCGGGTCGATGCCGGCGACTTGGATGACATTGGCGGCGCCGTAGCTGGTACCCCAGAGACCGATGCGCTCCGGGTCCACCTGCTCCAGGGTCTCCATGAAG
>JBGQHA010000358.1:0-3044 GCA_041497735.1 Dehalococcoidia bacterium
ATCGGCGGTGCGGGCCAGGCGGCGGAGGACGTCGCGGCCCTCCGGCCGCTTGAGGTCGATGGCAACCGAGCGCTTGCCGCGGTTGAGCGCCTGGAAGTAGGCGCTGAGGCCGCCCGCCTGCTCGACCCGCCAGAGCGCGCGCCCCGGGTCGCCCGAGGCGGGCTCCTCGATCTTGATGACGTCCGCGCCGAGGTCGGCCAGCATGACCGACGCAGCGGTGCCCTGCTGCCAGATGGTCATATCGAGGACGCGGATGCCTTGGAGGGCAGCGGGCATGGGTGGGAGCTCCTCAGAGTCACCCTCTTATAGCAGAAATGCCGCAGGGCGTACATGCGTTAGGAAGGTTGAGTGGGGAAACGTAGAAGTAGGGATAGAGGCTATGCCAAAGGTCGATATCAGAACCGGGCTCTTCGAGAAGCAGGACTTCCTCCGCCTCCTGACCGCGGAGGTCGACGACGCCCTGCGTGAGGGCCGCCCCTACGCCGTCCTCGCGGTCGTCCCGCAGCACTTCCCGAACGAGGACATGACCGACGTGGTCCGCATCGCAGCCTCCTGCGTGCGCGACCTGGTCCGCGACGGCGACCTCGCCGGCCACGTCGACGACGAGATCATGGCGATCGGGCTGTTCAACGGGGACAGGACGGCGGCCGCCATCCTCTCGCAGCGCCTCCAGAGCGACCTGCGACTGCGTTCGTTTCACCTGCGCAGCACCAACTGGGAAACGGGTGTTGCCTGTATCGTAGACGACGGCAAGAACGCGAACGATCTGCTGGACGCGGCGATCAGCGCCGCGCGCAACCGCCGCCGCCGTCTCGCCGGCTTAGTTTAACAGGGGGCGCGAAGCTCTTGAAGATGCCGCCCTCCTCGGGCGGCATCTCCACGTCTGGTTTGACCGCCGCACCGCCGCTGCCCTACAACTAAAGCGATGCCCGTCCGTGAAGGCGCTGTCGATTCCGATGGCGTTGCTATCCACTATGTCGACTGGGGAGGCGATGGCCCGCCGCTCGTGCTCGTGCACGCGACGGGCTTCCTTGGGGCTCTCTGGCGGCCGGTCGCGGAGCGGCTGGCGAGCCGGTTCCGCGTTGTCGCGTACGACCAGCGCGGCCACGGCGACAGCGGTAAGCCGTCGGACGGCTACGGCTTCCCCACGTTCGCCACCGACCTCCAGCACGTGATCGAAGGGCTGGGGCTGGAGCGGCCGGTCGTGGCGGGGCACTCATCGGGCGGCACGACGGCCGTCGTCCACGCCGCGACGTACCCGGGCGTGATCACTCGCCTCGTCTTGATCGAGCCCATTCTCCCGCGCGCCGACTGGGTGCAGCAGTCGCCCGAGCGCAACGGGAACACGCTGGCTGAGGGCGCGCGCAAGCGCCGCGCCGTTTGGCCGAGCACGGAGGCGCTGTTCGAGGCCTATCGCACACGCGAAACGTTCAAGACGTGGCGAGAGGACGTGCTGCGTATCTACGTCGAGGAGGGGACGCGACCGCGCGACGACGGGCAGGTCGAGCTGAAGTGCCCACCGGCGCTGGAGGCCAAGTACTTCGAGGCCGTGATGCAGATGGACTTCTGGCCGCTGGCCGAGCGCGTCGCGTGCCCGACGCTCGTCCTCTGGGGCACGGACAGCCACCTGCGGGAACGCCTCGACGAGCCTGTTCAGCAAGCCCTGCCGCAGGCGCGCACCGTCGCCGTGCCGGGCACCACACATTTCCTCCCGCAGGAGCGCCCCGATGAGGTCGCGCGCCTGATCGGCGAGTTCCTCTCGGATTAGGAGCAGGATGCCGAACGTACCCCGCATTGTCGTCACCGGCCTCGGGCTTGTCTGCCCCGTCGGCCTCGATGTCGAGAGCTCGTGGAAGAACCTGCTCGCGGGCGTGTGCGGCATTGCGAAGATCAGCGGCTTCGATGCGACCGGGTGGCCGGTGCAGATAGCTGGCGAGATCAAGGACTTCGACCCGCAGCAGTACATGGACTTCAAGATGGCACGCCGCTCGGGCCGCTTCGCGCACCTGGCCGTAGCGGCGAGCAAGCAGGCGCTCTGCATGGCCGGCCTGGACGTCACGGACGAGAACCGCGACGAGATCGGCGTCATCGTGGCGTCGTCGGGCGGCGCGTTCGAGATGGGCAAGCAGGAGCAGGTCATCGAGGAGAAGGGCCCGAGCAAGGTCGACCCGCTCCTGATCCCGAAGCGGGGAGGCTACATGGCCGCAGCGCGCGTCGGCCGCGTCCTGGGCGTGCGCGGGCCGAACACGACGATCAACTCGGCCTGCGCATCCGGCACCGATGCGTTGGGCCAGGCGCTGAACATGATCCGCTCCGGAAGCGCGGAGGTGCTCCTCGCGGGCGCCGCCGAAGCGATCGTGACGCCGGTGGGCGTCGCGGCGATGGCCGTCCTGGGCGCGCTCACCAAGGACTGGAACGACGACCCGCTGCATGCATCGCGTCCGTTCGACGCGAAGCGCTCCGGCTTCGTGCTGGGCGAAGGCTCCGGCATGCTGGTGCTGGAGACCGAGGAGCATGCGCGCGCTCGCGGCGCGGACGTGATCTGCGAGTTCGCAGGCGCTGGCTGGTCGTTCGACGCAACGGACGACACCGCGCCGGACGCGAGCGGCCAGGCCTTGGCGATGAAACGCGCGCTGAAGGCGGCCGGGCTGCAGCCGCAGGACGTGAGCTACATCAACGCCCACGGCACGTCGACGCCGCTGAACGACAAGGCTGAGACGGCGGCGATCAAGCTTGCCTTGGGCGAAGACGTCGCCCGGCGCATCCCGATCAGCTCGATCAAGTCGATGGTCGGCCATTCGGGCGCCGGTGCGGGCGGCGTCGAGGCGGTCGCTTCCGCCCTGACGATTCGCGATAACATCCTGCCGCCGACGATCAACTACACCTACCCGGACCCGGACTGCGACCTCGACTACGTGCCGAACAAAGCGCGGGCGCACGAGGTCGATGCCGTCCTGTCGAACTCGTTCGGGCTGGGCGGCCAGAACGCGTCGATCGTGTTCCGGCGATACAAGGAGTAGCTGCCCATGCGAAGAGTCGCCCTG
>JBGQHA010000359.1:0-3029 GCA_041497735.1 Dehalococcoidia bacterium
ATCGACTGCGTGCGGATTAGCGAGGCGACATTCTTCAACTACTTCCCGACGAAGGACGCGCTGCTCGAGAGCTATGCCATCGGCAGGGTGGAGGCCTACGCCGATCTGCTGCGCGCCGAGATCGACGACGAGGCCCGAAGCGTACCCGACCGCATCCGCGATCTGTTGCGCATCATCGCGAAGGCGCTCCAGCAGGAGGACCGGCAGTTCATGGCGATCGTCGCCACGCGCTCGAGACTCTTCTACGGCGGCGAAGGCACCGTGTTCGCGCGGCAGGTCCTTGCGCAGAGCTTGCTGGTGCGGCTCTTCGAGGAAGGGCAGGCGCGCGGCGAGATCCGCGACGACATGGAGCCGCGCGCGCTCGCCGAGGCGCTCACCGGCGCGTACTCGTTCACGATCGTGAACTGGCTGACGTATCGTTGGCAGGACGCGGGCCCGCTGGAGCCGCGGCTGTTGCGTGTCGCAGAGATGTTTCTCGATGGCTGCCGGGCGCAGGTCGCGCCGGCGAGGCAGGCCGCCCGGAGCGGCGAAAGGAGGAAGTCATGGTCACGGAGATGAGCCGGCTCGACGCGAAGGCGAGCGTCGACGACGTGACGGCGCGGCTCAAGCAGGACGGCTATGCGATCGTCGAGCGTTTCCTCAGCGAGGATGACGTGCGCGCGAAGAAGGAAGACCTCTACCGCGTCTTGCGCTCAACGCCGACCGGCCGGAACGACTTCGAGGGCTTCCAGACGCAGCGCATCTACGCGCTCTTCGCGAAGACGCGCGTGTTCGATCAGGCGGCGATTGATCCGCTGCTGATGGGCGTGCTCGAGCAGGTGCTGGGGCAGGGCTTCACCCTCAGCGCGCCGACGGCGATCAACATCGGCCCAGGCGAGACGGCGCAGAACCTGCACACGGACGACATCGTCTACCCTGCCGCGCGGCCGCATCGCGAGTTGGTCGTGAACACGATGTGGTGCCTGGATGACTTCACTGAAGAGAACGGAGCGACGCACATCGCGCCGGGCAGTCACGAGTGGATCGATGAGCGGCCCGACGAGAGCTCGCAAACGATACGCGCCGTTGCGCCGGCGGGCTCGGTCATCTTCTTTGTCGGCAGCGTGTGGCATGGCGGCGGGGCGAACAACACGCAGAAGCCGCGCCTCGGCGTGATCATCGAGTACTGTGCGGGCTGGCTGCGGCCGCAGGAGAACCACGTCATCGGCGTGCCGAAAGAGATCATGCGCCAGCTGCCTCAGCGGCTGCAGGAGCTGCTCGGCTACGGGGTATACCCGCCGTTCCTCGGGAACGTCGACGGCCGCCACCCGCGCAAGTACCTCGACGATCAGCGGAAGGTATCGAACGGCGTCGTGGAGCCGTAGAGGAACGCGCCGCTAGTTACTCCCAGAGGAACCAGCGTCGCTTGGGCTGCGGACCATAGGTGAGGTGAAAGCGGTCCATCGCTACATCGCGGATGTGCTCCACAGCCTCGTCCGGCGAGTCGGTGACGAGGAGCATGTCGAAGTCGGCCGGATCGATCGTTCCGTTTGAGAGCAGCCGGTCCTTCAGCGCCGCGAGGATCGGCGACCAGTAATCGCTGCCGATCAGGACGATGGGAAAGTTCTCAATCTTGCGCGTCTGGATCAGCGTCGCGGTCTCGAACACCTCATCGAGCGTGCCGTAGCCGCCCGGCAGCACGACGAACGCATACGAGTACTTTACGAGCATGACTTTGCGCACGAAGAAGTACCGGAAGTGGACGACAACGTCCATGTACGGGTTCGGGACCTGCTCGACGGGCAGGACGATGTTGCAACCCACGCTGCGCCCGCCGGCGTCCTTCGCGCCGCGGTTTGCGGCCTCCATGACGCCCGGCCCGGCGCCGGTCATCACGGTGAACCCGGTACGCGCGAGCCGCTGGCCGACGTCTCGCGCGAGGCGGTAGTAGTGGTGCTCTTCGCCGAAACGCGCCGACCCGAAGACGGTCACGCACGGCCCGACGAAGTGCAGCTTGCGGAACGCGGAGATGAACTCGGAGAAGACGCGCATCGTGAAGCGCAGCTCCGAAATGCGGCTCTGCGGCCCGCGCAGGAACTGTCGTTCCTCTTTCGCGACTCCTTGATCGGTGGCGGGCTCGGGTACTTCGATGGCCATCCGGTGTCCTCCAGTGGTCAGCGCGTCTTGCGCCGAGTCCGCAACGATTCCAAGTACGCTACGCCTCGCGGCGATGGCTCGTAGCCGATCTCCAGGCTGATCGTCAGACCGAGCGCTTTTAGCTTCCGAACGTTGGTCTTGAAGACGGCGCGGTCCTGGCCGAGCTGCTTCGCCAGCTCCGTCGACACGATGCCCGGCCGTTTCGCGATGAGCTCCAGCGTGGGGCCGGTCCACGCGCCGTTGCGGTCCATGCGAGCCAGTCGCGCCAAGATCAGCTCGATGTCATCGACCGTAAGCCGATCGTCTTGCGCCGCCTGGGCCCGCGTGTCCCGCGAGCGCTCGTCGTGGAACGCGATGCGGTACACGCTTGTCGACTTGGTCGCGCGGAGCTCGGCACGCAGCGCTTCCGCGCTCGCGAAGCCCGATCGCTGCGCCTCGGCGTCGCTAACCGTTCCGGCGCGGACGCGCGTAACCGCATCCACAAAAAGCACATCGTCGGGGCCGAAGCGATAACGTCCGCCGGCGCGCGCCTGCGGTCTCTTCCAGTTGCGGAAGGTGAGGGTTATCGTGCCGTCGATGATGCCCGGGATGAACTCGGTCTTGAAGAGCACGTCGCGACGGCCTAGCCGCCGATCTGCGACATGGTGCGGGAGGCGCGCTGGAAGCCGGCGTCGTTGATGTGGTGCTTCAGCTCCTTGCGCCAGGCGGCTTCTCGGATCACCGATTCGACGTCGCGGTCGCTCGCGCTCGATCGCAGCGGAGCGCGCAGGTCGGTCTCCCACGTCGAGAAGAGGCAGGTGCGGAACTGGCCGTCGGCGGTGAGCCGGACGCGATCGCACGTCGCGCAGAACGGCTCGCTCACGGGGTTGATGAAGCCGACCTCGCCCGCGCCG
>JBGQHA010000360.1:0-3028 GCA_041497735.1 Dehalococcoidia bacterium
CATCTGGACGTGCTGATCACGCTCGACCGCGCGATCTTCGAGCAGGGCCTCTTCCCCGCCATGGACCCCCTCGCGTCGTCCTCGCGCGTGCTGGACCCGCTCGTGGTCGGGCAGGAGCACTACGAGACCGCGCGCGAGGTGCAGCGAGTACTCCAGCGCTACAAGGACCTGCAGGACATCATCGCCATCCTCGGCATCGAGGAGCTGTCGGAAGAGGACAAGCAGATGGTGGCGCGCGCGCGGCGGCTGCAGCGCTTCCTCACACAGCCCATGTTCGTCGCTGAGGTGTTCACTGGCCTGGCCGGCAAGTACGTACCGATCCGCGAGACGGTGCGCGGCTGCAAGGAGATCCTCGAAGGCAAGCACGACGGGATGAACGAGCAGGCCTTCTACATGGTCGGCACCATCGAGGAGGCCGTGGAGAAGGCAGCGCAGATGGCAAAGGAGGCTGGCGCGGCTTAGAATAGACTAGGAGGAGTAGTTCGGTTGCCAGCAGTCAAGACCGCCGATCAAGCCACAGATGTCGCTCTCTCATTTCTGAAAAAGAGCGGATGGTCGTTCGCCAGAGCCTTGAGTGCGCACGAGAAGAACGGTAGCTGGGTGGTGCAGGTGGACGTAGGCGCGTTGACGTTTCAAGCCGGAACGCTGAAGGTTAACGCTCGAACCGGGGCGATCATTGAGTACGATATTCCGAAGCCATTTGCCGTTTAGAATATGACGCTCCAGCGTTACCGGAGCCAGAGCGAGCATTACTACGAGAACGCGCTTAGGTTCTTGCAGGAAGGCGAGGTACAGAAGTCAGCCGAACTCCTCTGGGGAAGTGTGGCGGAAGCGCTAAAGGCGCTCGCGGCTTCAGGAGGAAGAGAACTCCGCAGTCACCGTGACATCTGGGAGTATGCCAGGGAACTCTCAAGAGAACGGAACGATGAAAGTATCTTCGACGGCTTCAGGGCAGCCAATTCTCTGCACAGCGACTTCTATGAGGGGGGCTTGACGTTAGCTGACGTGACGTTGACATGGGAAGAGAAGATTCGACCGGTACTCCTAAAGCTAGTTAGCCTCTTGCCGGAGCCGTGATGCCGCTCCACGTCGAGATCGTTACCGCAGAGCGCATCGTCTACTCCGCCGAGGGCATCGACGAAGTCGTCGCCCCCGGCGCTGAAGGCGAGTTCGCCGTCCTGCCACAGCACGCCGCGTTCATCACCACGCTCGCGTCCGGCGAGCTGCGCATCAAGCACGGCGGCGACAGCGACATCATGGCGATCACGGGCGGCTTCTTCGAGGTGCGCAACGACCGCGTGGTCGTGCTTGCGGACGCGGCGGAGCGCGCGGAGGAGATCGACATCGCGCGCGCCGAGGAGGCCCGCCGCCGCGCCGAGGAGGCGCTGCACGAGCGCCGAGAGCTGGCCAACCTCGTGCAGGTAGAGGCCTCGCTACGGCGCGCGCTGGTGCGCCTGCGCGTCGCGGAGCGGCATGGCCGCCGCGGCCCGCCCGGACCACCTAGGCCGGGCGGCTAGCCGGCTCCGCCTTGACAATCCCCCTCTTGAGCGGAGTAGCATCCAACTGGGAACACCTCCACGATCTTGCTCCACAGGGAGGTGAGCACGTGAGCTTCCGTTTCTTCCTGGGACTCGTCATTGGCCTCATGATCGGCGCATCGATCGCGACCGCCATCTCGGGCGGCGCGAAGGGCGCCGCGCCCGACGCAGGCTAGCCGGTGGCGACCGGCTCCCTGAAGCTCGTCATTATCATCGCGTCGGACGCGGACGCCGACCGGCTGATGAAGCAGCTGATCGATCAGGGCTACCCCGCGACGAAAGTGAGCAGCACGGGAGGCTTCCTCCACCGCGGCAACGCCACGATCCTCTCAGGCGTGGAGTCGGCGGAGGTCGAGCAGGTGGTCGCCATGGTGCGGACCGAGTGCCACGCGCGCACCGAGTTCGTGCCCGTGCAGACGCTCCCCTTCTTCGGCGAAGGCGCGACCCTAGCGGAGCCGGTGGAAGTGCGAACCGGTGGGGCTATCGTGTTCGTCGTGAACGTGGAGCGCTTCGAGAAGACGTAGATAGCTCGGGCAGCGAGCAGAGCACCCGCACCAACTTCGCATCGAGCTGCGTGCCCGCGCCACCCTGTAAGACTTGCAGCGCATCGTCGTGCGAGAGCGCCCGGCGGTACGGCCGCCGCGACGTCAGCGCAACATACGTATCGGCGACGGCGAGGATGCGGGCCTCCAGCGGGATGCGATCCTCGTCCAGCATCTCCGGGTAGCCGCGGCCGTCGGGGCGCTCGTGGTGCGCGCCCACCCATCCCGCGACCTCGCGCAGCTCCGGCAGCACCTCGAGCACCTGCTGCGAGAGCGACGGGTGCTTGCGCATGACCTCCATCTCGGACAGCGAGAGGATATCGGGCTTCGCGATCACGCGGGCGGCCACGCCCAACAGCCCGATGTCGTGCAACTGGGCAGCCAGGCAGAGTTTCCCGCGGACCAGTGGCTCCAGCGACAGCGCCTCCGCGATCTTGTCCGCGATGAGGGCGGTGCGGTTGCCGTGCTGAGCCGTGTACTCGCCCTTGGCGTCAGCCAGCTCCGCGAACACGCGCGCGAATGTCAACAGATCGCCCGGCAGCGGCTCGACATCCTTTCGGTCCGGCGCGACAGCGGCCAGCTCTCGCGTGAGCGCGTCATCGTGCAAGCCGAGCCAGAACGTATCGCTCCGGACGAGATCTCGGGCGGCGCGCGCGAGCTCGGGGTCGAGCGTCTTGCCGCCGTGCTCGGCGAGCACGGTCACCAGATTGCGGCGGGCGGTCAGCGGATTGGTCTCCGCCCCGATCAGCGTCTCGACGATGTCGGCGGCGGCGACGATGCGCCCGGCGATCGGGATCGACTCGTCCTTGAGCGCGCGCGGGTAGCCCTGCCCGTCCCAGCGCTCGTGGTGGGACTCAATCGCCTTCTGGACTTCCTTGTCGAACCCAAGCTCGCGCGCGATGTCGGCACCGAGCTTGGGATGCGTTCGCAGGACGTTCGCGACCGCAG
>JBGQHA010000361.1:0-3023 GCA_041497735.1 Dehalococcoidia bacterium
CGAAGAATACTACCGCAGCTCCGTCGAAGGGCACGCGGAGTTCGCGGCGAGCGGCGGCCGGGAGCTCTCGCCCCGCATGGTGCGCGCCCTCGCGCTCGCCGGCCTGAAGCGGGGCCAGCGCGTGCTCGACATCGCCTGCGGACGTGGCGAGGTGGTGCTGCAGGCCGCGCTGCGCGGCGCCGACGCGTTCGGCATCGACTACGCGGCGGCGGCGTTGCACGTAGCGCGTGAGTCTCTCGCCAGCGAAGGCCGCACGACGCTCGCACGCATGGACGCGACGCGCCTCGCGTTCGCAGCCGCCTCGTTCGATGCGGCCTTCATGCTCGACTTCGTCGAGCACGTCTACCAGCCCGATCTGGAGGCATCGCTGCGCGAGGTGCAGCGCGTCCTGAAGCCAGGCGGGCGGCTCGTGATCCACACGTCGCCCAACCGCGTGTTCGAGCGGGGCCTGTATCGCAACTACGTGATCAAGGTGCACGAAACGATCCTGAACACGGCGAAGGACTGGCTGAGGCTGGAGGAGGGGCTGATCCTCAACGAGCTCACGCTGCCGATCCAGCCGCACCCGCTGCTGAGCGCCTACGAGCTGGAGCTCCACGTCAACCCGCAGGATGGGCTGTCGTTACGGCGGGCGCTAGAGGAGAGCGGGTTCCGGGTGCGCAAGGTGGCGCACTACCAGCCCCCGGCCCCGCCGTTCTTCCCGCGCCGACTCTACTGGCATAACGCGCTGATGAAAGTGCTGGACGTGGTGCGGTTCTTCTATCCGTTCGGACGGCTGCCCCCGCTGAACCAGTTCTTCTCGAACCACATCTGGGTGGTCGCCGAGCGCCGCTGAGAGCTACGGTAGGCGGGCGACATCGACGACCTTCCACTCGCCGCCGATCTCGCGAAAACGGTAGCGCAGCGACATCGGGCCGATGTCTGTTTCGTAGCGGACGTCAAACAGGTGGTCGTCGCCGTCGCGGGCCTGCGCGGTGAGTTCGTAGCCGGTGACGGTCCAGGTGGTGTTGCCGAGCTGCATCGCCTTAGCGAAGCCGTCGGGCGTCATATCGGCGAACACCTTGCCAAGATCGACGTCGACCGTCGCTTTGGCGTGCGCGCGGGCGGCTGCTTCGGGGGTGGACGCCGACGCCATTATGCTCCTCAGCGCGTCGATGTGGTGCTCGACCGAGCACCATCGTACCACCTACGCTTCCGACATGCCAAACCGCTGGTGTACATGGCCGCGAGAGCGAGCGGAGATCGCATGACATCTGCGGCCACAGACGAAGGTTCGGCGAGGCAGCCAGCGCTGGACGGGATCCGCGGCCTGGCCATCCTCCTCGTGCTCGTCTATCAACCCGATCTCGAAGCATCGCTGCGCGAGGTGCAGCGCGTCCTGAAGCCCGGCGGGCGGTTGGTGATCCACACGTCGCCCAACCGCGTGTTCGAGGAGGCCGCCTACCGCCACTACGTGCGCAACGTGCACCGCGTCGTGCTCGGCGCCGCGCGCGTCGTTCTACCCGCCGGAGCTGCGCTGGCATCGCGCCGCGCTCGGCGCACTCGATGCCGTTCGCTTCCTGCGCCCGCCCAGCTTGCTTCCGCCTCTCAACCGCTTCTTCTCCAACCACATCTGGGTCGTGGCGCGGCGCATGTCATTCTGAGTCCTTCTCTGAAGGACGAGGAATCTGTTCTCGATGGCGTACTACGTTTACATCATGAGTAACCGAGCGGGCACACTCTACACAGGCGTGACTAACGACCTCGAGCGGCGTGTGTACGAGCACAAACAGAAAGTGGTGGCCGGATTCACCAGTAGATACAAAGTGAACTGGCTAGTCTATTACGAGACGACTGAGGATATAGAAGCGGCGATTGCGGCGGAGAAGCAGATCAAGGTTGGGTTCGAAGAAGAAAAGTGGAACTCATCGAGGCTATGAACCCACTGTGGGTCGATTTGTCCGAAGGTTGGTTCAAAGGGAACACAGACCCTTCGCTTCGCTCAGGGTGACGAAACCCAGCGGTTTGTCCCGCCCTCGGCCGCGGCGTTATCCTGAGATCGTCATGAAGGAAGTCTACGACGAGATCGACCGCGCGCTGCGCGAACAGCAGCCGCTCGTGCTCGCCACCGTCGCTTCGGCCCGCGGCTCGACGCCGCGCAAGCCCGGCGCGAAGATGGCCGTACGCGCCGACGGCTCGTTCTGCGGCACGATCGGCGGCGGCTGCGGCGAGGCCGAGGTCTGGCAGGCCGCGATGGACACCATGCGCGACGGACGGCCGCGCTTGGTCACCGTCGACCTCACCGAGGACGTCGAAGGGCCGGACAAGATCTGCGGCGGTGTCATGGACGTCTTCGTCGAGCGGCTGAGCGGCTAGCCGCATGGAACGCATCGTCTACGGCGAATACGCCGACATCCTGAAGCCCGACAGCAAGTGGCTGCAGGCCGGCTTCCAAACACCCGACGGCTTCTGGGAGTACCGCGAGCCCAACGCGCTCATCCTGGTGCAGAACGACCGCCTGCGCGTCACAGCGATGCCCCTCACGCGCTCGCACGACGGCGTCCAGATACTCGACAACGCCAAGCACATGTACTTCTCGCGCGAGCGCTTCACGGTGCCCGCCGACGGCGAGATCAGCGTCGAGATTGAGATCAGCGCGCGCGTGCTGAACGGCACGCCCGACGATCTCTACGACGGCTTCGTCTCGCTCAACCTGCTCGACTTCGCCACCGGCCTCGCGATCGACTTCTTCGTCTGCAACGAGAAGTTCGCGACGGTGTACGCCCGCCTGCCCTTCCCCGGCGTCACGATGGATGGCGACACGCCCGGCAAGCCGAAGGTCTTCGCCCTGTTCAAGGAGCTGCCGCTGCCCGACGGCCCGCAGCAGCGCCATCGCTACAAGATCACCTACGCGAAAGCCGAGGACACGCTCTCGTGGTACGTGAACGACGAGCTGGTAAACCGCGAGACCGGCGTGCCGGTGAAGATGGACGGCTTCCTCTGCGCGCTCGGCCTGATGACCGAGAAGGACATCCGCGACGGCA